>JAZFVY010000087.1:0-7781 GCA_036447975.1 Desulfobacterales bacterium | reverse complement strand
GGCTGAATAGTTACTATAATAGGTTCTTCTCCAATTTAGTTGGAGAAGAGGGTCCAAGGATTCCAGTGTTCAAGTGTTTGTTTTCTAAAGATTTTATCAACGCCTTTAACATTCTTTAGCATTTCACTCGAACCCTTGAACCCTTGACCCCTTGTACCCTCTGGAACCACTCAGACTCACTTGAAGATGTTTCACTTGACTTGCCTTAATTAGCGACAACTAATCTGGAGATGATCCCTATAATTTTACGGTTATATTATATAGCTGACTCTCTCGGTGCAACAGGATTACCACCGATGATTTTTGTCGGTATTTTATGATAGCATTTTCAAAATCTTTAATGTTTTTAATGGTTATATCATCCATTTGTCGGATAATGTCTCCCGGCGTGACGCCGATTTGGGCAAGAAAGGATTGGCGATGGATTTCTGAAATCAGAACGCCTTCTTTTGCGAAAGGGTTATTGAAATAACGGTTTATTTTAGAAAGGTTTTTTACGGCAATCCCCATAAGGCTGTAGGCCAGGTCAAGAGCCAGTTCTTTTGGAAAAGTCGATGACTTAACGGAAACGGTTCTGCCCTTTCCGTCTCGCCATAAGCTTATATCGATGGTTTCTCCGACCGGAAAGCCGTTCATGACCGTATGATAATTTTCTACAGAGAGGATGTCCCGGGTTCCGATGGCAAGTATTATATCACCGATACGGATGCCGGCTTTACGGGCAGGACCGATCTTTTCAACTTTTTTAACAAGCACGCCTTTTATGTCCGATGCTTTCAAGTACCGGGCAAGATCGGCATCAAAATCCTGGACAGTGATGCCGATCCATGCTGGTATAACCTCTCCGTATCTAATAAGATCGGAAACAATTCTTTTGGCCTTATTAATCGGTATGGCAAAACCGATGCCCCGGGCTTTGGCATATATGGCGGTATTAATTCCAATGAGATTACCATTTATGTTCAGAAGCGGTCCTCCACTGTTGCCCGGGTTAATGGAGGCGTCGGTCTGAATAAAGTCATGATATACTGCGTCGTCTGTTCGTATACTCCGGTTTATGGCGCTGATGACACCGGTCGTTACAGTGTTTGCAAATCCGAATGGATTGCCGATGGCGAAGACTGTTTCGCCGATCATCAGATCATCGGAATCACCCATCTCTATATCGGGCAAAGGTTTCTTGGAAGAGATGCGAAGCACCGCAAGGTCAGAGTCAGGATCCGTGCCCACAATCTGGGCATCGAATTCTCGCCCGTCTTTGAGAACAACAGTGATGGTTCCGGTTTTTAAAATGACGTGTTCATTGGTTAGGATAAACCCACGTTTTCCATCAATAATAACACCTGATCCAAGGTTGGTTCGCTTGTATTGACGTTCAAATCCGTGATCGAAAAAATCCCTGAAGAATGATTCGAAATGAGGGTCCATATCAAATCCGGAAAAAGGGTTGACTCGTTTGCGAACCTCTGACTCTGAACTTATGTTTACGACAACAGGGCTGACTTTTCGGACGGCTTTAACAACAGCATTTTCCCGCTGATGTTCAGCGCGAAGGTTGTCAGGTGGTGTTAAAAAGAGCAGGACAGTAACAACAGCAAGGGAAAAGATAGAATTTGATATTTTTTTAGTGTGTTGTGACATTATATTTCCAAAAAAGTTTGTAAAGTATTATAGAGTGTTTATTTTTAAAATGATGTCTTCGTAAATCCCGCCAGAGCGGAACGGCGTACAATTAGTACGCACCCTTCGGGTGCCGCCATAGCAATATGACGCGAAATTCACACGGATTGAATTTGGTCCTGCCAAGGCGTGATTACTTTGCCATCGCAATTTAAATTTTTTAGAGACCGTAAAAATAGCAGTTCTGCAAAAGATCTTTAAATGAACAGAAACGTTGTTTGGCTTTTTGTTTTATCTTTATATCATGGGCATAACAACCATTCAAGACATCTTACCGCTGGTAGAACTACCCAGCCGATATTTAGGCTCAGAAATAAACTCCATCAAAAAGGATCACGATAAGGTTAAACTCTGTTTTGCCCTTGCCTTTCCGGATCTATATGAAATCGGCACATCACATTTAGGTCTTCAGATACTTTATCATATCTTAAACAGCCACGATGAGATCGCTGCCGAAAGGGTTTTTGCCCCCGCGGTTGATATGGAAGCCTATCTCAGGACGTCTGAAATTCCCCTTGTGTCCCTGGAATCTCAGAAACCGCTTGATAATTTTAATATCATCGGCTTCAGTCTTCTGTATGAGCTAAACTATACCAACATATTGACTATGCTTGATCTGGCAAACATTCCTTTTTTTGCTCGACAAAGAGACGGTTCTTTTCCCCTTGTCATTGCAGGCGGTCCCTGTACATGTAATCCTGAGCCTGTTGCCGACTTTTTTGACGCCATGATTGTCGGTGACGGGGAAAACGTAATCATGGAGATATCACGTATATGGCTTAAATGGAAGACAAGCTGTACAAGCGACAAGGAAACACTTTTGAAAATGTGGTCTGACGTTGACGGTGTTTATATCCCTTTGTTTTTTAAGCCAAAATTTAGTGGAACCGGTTTCCAGAGCAATGATCCCGAATATTCGCATTATCATACAGTTAAAAGAGCTGTCGTGGATGATCTTGACAGGGCATTTTTTCCTGATGCGCCAATTATTCATTATGGCAAGCCCGTGCATGATCGTCTCAGCCTTGAAGTGTCTAGGGGATGCACCAGAGGATGCCGCTTCTGCCAGGCCGGGGTGATATATCGTCCGGTTCGTGAACGATCTCCGGAAACATTACTTGCCCTGTCTGACACTTCGGTTGCTTCAACCGGGTACGAGGATATATCGCTTTTATCATTGAGCACGGGGGATTATGGATGTATCGTCCCGCTCATGGAACGATTGATGGCGCGGTGTGAATCAGGTCATATAGCGGTTTCCTTTCCTTCTTTACGGGCCGACACATTAACACCTGAACTTATGAACCTTATCAAAAAGGTCAGAAAAACAGGATTTACCATAGCTCCGGAAGCCGGCAGTCAGCGGCTGCGGGATGTTATTAATAAAAATATTACGGAAAAGGAGATTGCAGATACGGTTAAAGATGCATTCAGTCTTGGCTGGAAGGTGGTAAAACTCTATTTTATGATTGGCCTTCCCACTGAAACAGATGCGGATCTCCAGGCGATTGTTGATTTAGTCAAAACACTGCGGGGGATCAAAAAGTCAACTGGGCGCGTTGCAAAGATAAATGTCAGTGTGGCAACTTTTATTCCAAAACCCCATACGCCCTTTCAATGGTCTCCTCAGATTACTCTGGCTGAATCAAAACAAAAAATACGCTGGTTGCAAAAAAGACTAAAAATATCCGGGATCCATTTTAAATGGCAGGATCCTGAAGTCAGCATGCTTGAAGGGCTTTGGGCACGGGGTGACAGGCGTCTCAGCCGTTTGCTGCTGGCGGCATACAATAAAGGCTGCAAATTTGACGGGTGGAGTGACAAGTTTAAATATAAATTATGGGAAGAGGCTTTTTGTGATGAAGGTGTTAATATCGATTTTTATACAACCCGTGTAAGGGATGTATCAGAGCCGCTTCCCTGGGATCATATCGATACCAGGGTAAAAAGGGATTTCTTAATCAACGAATGGCAAAAGGCCTCAAAGGGAGAACATACCGCCGATTGTCGAAGCGGTGATTGTAGCGTCTGCGGTGTGTGTGATTTTGACTTTATTGAACCAAAAGTCTTTGAGACATGTATAGAAGATACGGAAAAACCTTTATGGCAAGATGATATTAAGAAAAAAACGTTTTATAAAACACTCAAGGTCTCCTATTCAAAGCAGAGTCATGCAAAGTATTTTGGACATCTTGAACTGGTTAAAATATTTTTAAGAGCCATTCGGCGCGCAGGAATAACCGTTCAATTTTCAGAAGGTTTTCATCCAAAGCCGAGGATCTCCTTTGAAGATCCACTTCCCATAGGCATGGAAAGTCTGGATGAATGTTTTTATATATTGGTGGCAGGCAATGTTAAACCGCAGTTCATAATAGACCGGCTCAATGAACAACTTCCAGAGGGTATTCATGTCTTTGGCTGTCAGCTTGCCCCGGTAAAATCTGCACGTAAAGCAACGACGTCAGCGACCTATATGGTTACAAAAAAGGATGGTTTTTTTGATGAAAAGGCATTACAATGTTTTGTAGAGAGTCCCGAGTTTATTTTTTCTCGCACTCGGCGAAAAGGGAAAAGTAAAAGGATAGACTTAAAAGATATGGTTATAAACATAGAGTTGGAGGAATCCGACAGATTGAAGATGACGCTGAAGGCAGAACCGGGCAAAACTGTGAGGCCTTTTGAAGTTATATATAAAATTTTTAGTCTTAAAGAAGAAGAAGTAAAACAGGCAAAGGTTGTGAAGCTCACCTCCCTAAAGGATGGGGGCTCAGCCTTACGGCATTGATTCGCGGCGGAGGGCAGCCCGGCCAAGTTATAGTCCTGAGATGCAAGTGTCACATTTCAGGAAAAGCATCATCGAGGCTAGCGTTCCTGTTTGCACGATTTTTCAAATCTGAAAAAGTAGAAATAACGAATTCGTAAAAAGTATTTTGCGAACCAACAAAGAGATTAATTACGTAACAATCAAGTCAAATATTTGTACGAAACCAGCAACCGTTGATTGCGAACTCGAGGCCTGAAAATTTTGTATAAACAGATAGTTATAAATGTCGCTGAGCATGAAACCCGTGTGGCCCTCCTTGAGGATGGAAACATAGCAGAACTTCTTATCGAGAGAGGGGATGTTTCGGATATAGCGGGAAATATATACAAGGGAAAGGTGCAACGGGTTCTGCCGGGTATGCAGGCTGCCTTTGTGGATATCGGTTTGAATCAGGCTGCTTTTATCTATGTAAATGATTTAATTGTCACTAATTATGATAATAACATTGAACAACTTTTAATTTATAGTAATGAGGGTGATGATTCTATTCAAAGCGTCAATATCGAAGGTTCGACTTCACCTACGATTAATCGTGATTGGCAGATCGAAGAACTGATTACGGAAGGACAGGAAATAATGGTTCAGGCGGCCAAGGCTCCCATGGGAACAAAAGGGGCTCGCATAATAACAAATGTATCTCTGCCCGGCCGCTTTCTAGTCCTTATGCCAACGTCTGATCATATCGGAATTTCCAGGCGAATAGAGGATACAACCGAACGGAATCGGTTGAAGGATATGGTTGAATCTTTACGCCAAAATGATTTCGGCTATATTGTCAGAACTGCCGGGGAAGGTGCCCAGGAAGAAAAACTCATATATGAAATGGGTTTTCTAAATAATTTGTGGGAAAAAGTTCAAAAAAAGTATCAGTCAGCTTCGGCGCCATCTCTTTTACATAAGGAACTTAACGTTAGTCTTCGTGCTGTCCGGGATCTGTTGATTCATGAAGCTGAAAAGCTGATCATTGATTCACGTTCAGGATATGAGTCTATTCTTTCATTTCTCGACTCATTCATGCCGAGCCTAAAAAGTTCGGTGGAGCTTTACGAAGGCACGGAACCGATTTTTGATGTCTATAATTTAGAGGGAGACATTTCCCGTGCTTTAAAAAAGAAGGTATGGCTGAAATCAGGCGGCTATATCGTGATTGAGCATACAGAGGCGCTTGTGGCAATCGATGTTAATACGGGTCGCTATGTCGGAAAATATAATCTTGAAGAAACAATTTTGAAGACAAATCTCGAAGCGTTAAGGGAGATCGCTTATCAAATCCGGCTTCGGGATATCGGCGGAATTATTGTTATTGATTTTATCGATATGGAAAAAAAGTCCAACCAAGAGAAGGTTTTTAATGCGCTTCAAGAAGTTCTTAAAAAGGACAGGAGCAAGACTAATATACTCCCCATGTCTGAGATGGGCTTGATACAAATGACCCGAAAACGGATCAAAAAACCGCTTACCAGGGTTCTATGTGAGGCGTGCTTCTATTGCGACGGGGAGGGTTATCTGACATCAAAGAAGACTATCTGTTACAATATATACCGGGAAATACTCCGAGATTCGAGGGATATGATGGGGGTTAAGGTTACGCTAAGGGTAAACCCTGAAATTGCCGAGATTCTTCATGGTGAAGAAAATAATATCATTGTTTCACTAGAACGTGTAATTGGCAAACAGATTGTAATATACCCCAGTGCAAATCTTCATATGGAAGAGTTTGATGTTGGCGAAATTCTCAAAGATTAAAGTACGTTAAGAGCTATGACAGTAAACGCTCAATAAGACCTGGGATATTAGATTATAATAGACTTGCCAGTGGGCTCCAGAATTTATTGAGATATTGTCTAATATTTTCCATATTCTTAAAATATGAGTCTTGACTTTATGAAAAGCTTGTGCTTCTCTTTGTCGGTTAAGTAAATATATCTCGTTCGGTTCAACAGGCATGAAGAACATTGATTATTGTAACATTTTAGCCCTTTGAAAACATTATCGCATTGTTGAACAATTTTATCAAATAACACTGAATATCTGATTTTGGATTACACATTATGAAGAGAACATTTCAGCCAAGCAAAATTAAGCGTGCCAGAAAACACGGATTTTTAAAAAGAATGTCAACAAAACAGGGCAGAAGGATTATTAACAGGCGAAGAGCTAAAGGCAGAACTAGGTTGTCGGTTTAAACGTTTTGTTTGCATTGTAAATATAAGCTTAAAAAACAGCGGATTGTGGAGGGCACACATCTTTTGCGCTTTTGTTTTACCAAGGCGGACAGAATTTGGAAACACTCCGAGTTTCTTCGATTATCAAAGATCGGAAAAAAAATTCAAAATAGACACTTTGTAGCTAATTTTTCTCCGGATCGCTTTCAAAGAACACGCCTTGGTATCACTGTTACGAGAAAAGTTGGGCGCGCAACAACACGTAACAGGATTAAACGGTTTATTCGTGAATATTTTCGGCTAAACAGACACATTATTACAGGTTACTGGGATATAAATATCATAGCTAAAAAAAAGGCTGGCGATATATCATCTGGAGAAACTTTTTTATCCCTGCAAAACATTTTTGACAACATTTCCAGGAGTATTGATAATTAAAAGAATATATCTGATACTTCCTTTATTGCTTATTAGGGCATATCAATTAATATTGTCTCCTGTTTTGGCTCCTGCATGTCGTTTTTATCCATCCTGTTCCGAATATTCCTATCAGGCTATTTTGCGTTATGGACTCCTTAAAGGATTTGGACTTGCAATAAAGAGAATTCTAAGGTGTCATCCCTTTAATCCAGGAGGAATTGATACTGTTCCTTAAAGCGCAAAATACTAAAGAATAATCAAATATCAAGCTTTAAGCCTTCACAGCCCTTCATTTTTCCTGTTGAGAGTTTCATAAAGAGCAAAATTGTACAGTTTTGATAGAATAGACTTGGCACAAAGGATACAGGTGCTATTGGGATCGTGTTCGTCCGTCTTCTTGTCACTACCAAAAGGATAATGCCCTTATGAGCTTACATGATGCGAGGCCGATGCATACTAATTAATTAGGATCATCTCCCGATAAGTTGTAGCTAATGAAGGCAAGTCAAGTGAATAATCTTCAAGTAAATCGTTGTAGTTATAGAGGGTTCAAGGGGTCAAGGATTCAAGGGTTCAAGTGAAATGCTAAAGAATTACAAAGAGTTGAATGTCTGGCAAAAGTCATACGAACCCTGTTTAAATATATATAGAATAACAGCAAAAATTTCTAAATGAAGAAAGATACAGTCCTC
>JAZFVY010000086.1:0-4003 GCA_036447975.1 Desulfobacterales bacterium | reverse complement strand
GCTGCGTGGTAAAGCAATCGGCTGTTTTAGATGAGATGTTGTGCCATGAGGGGCCTGCCAGGGTGTTTGATTCCGAAGAGGATGCAACCCGGGCCATCATGGAGAATCAGATCAAAAAGGGTGATGTTATCGTCGTACGTTATGAAGGGCCCATGGGAGGCCCGGGAATGCGGGAGATGTTGACACCGACTTCGGCCATTGCAGGTATGAAATTAGATGCTCATGTGGCGCTGCTTACCGACGGTCGTTTTTCAGGCGGAACCAGAGGTGCGGCCATCGGGCACATTTCACCGGAAGCCATGCAAAAAGGGCCCATTGCAATTGTTCAGGACGGAGATCTGATTTCCATCGATATCCCGGCTAAAAAGTTAACACTCAAGGTTTCCGACCAAGAGATCGAAGAGAGATTGTCCAAGTGGTCTCCCCCGCAACCTAAGATAACACATGGATATATGGTCAGGTATGCACGCATGGTTTCATCTGCGAGTGAGGGGGCGGTTGTAAAATAAGCGGAAAGAAATTCTAAGATGTTAATTAAAAAGGAAGGAAGGAAAAAATGATGCTAACAGGCGCACAAATTATGATGAAGGTCTTACAAGAGGAAGGTGTTGACACGATCTTCGGATATCCGGGCGGTGTAGTCATAGACATCTATGATGAACTTGCCAAAACCGACATACATCATGTCCTGGTTCGCCAGGAGGCGTGTGCGGTTCATGCTGCTGACGGTTATGCCCGGGCCGGCGGTCGGGTGGGGGTATGCCTGGTAACATCCGGTCCCGGCGCAACCAACACCGTAACCGGCATTGCATCCGCCTATATGGATTCGATTCCCGTTGTAATATTTACCGGGCAGGTTCCGACACATCTTATCGGAAATGACGCCTTCCAGGAAGTCGACACCGTCGGCATAACCAGACCAATCACCAAACACAACTACCTTGTTAAACGAACCGAGGATCTTGCCAGGATTATCAAGGAAGCTTTTTTCCTCGCCAGCTCCGGCAGACCGGGGCCTGTTTTGGTGGATCTTCCAAAGGATATATCAGTTAGTAAAGTCGATTACAAGGCGCCCAAAAAAGTCAAGCTCAAGTCTTACAGCCCTACTTACAAACCAAACGTAAGACAATTACACCAGGTTGTTAATATGATCAAGGCTGCCAAAAAGCCGGTTATTTTTGCAGGTGGTGGTGTTATTCTTTCAAAAGCCGCCAAAGAGCTGACGAAGTTTGCGCGTAACACCCAAATTCCTTTAACGGCTTCGCTGATGGGCCTGGGCGGATTTCCGGGTACTGATCCGTTGTGGCTTGGCATGGTCGGCATGCACGGCACTTATCGGTCCAACATGTCTATCGGCGAATGCGATCTTTTATTCGGCATCGGTGTCCGTTTTGACGACCGTGTTACCGGCAGGATAGATGCCTTTGCGCCCAATGCCAAAATCGTGCATATTGATATTGATCCAACGTCCATCCGCAAGAATATTCCCGTCACTATTCCTGTTGTGGGCGATTGCAAAACCACTCTTGCCCAACTTAACAAGTTGATAGACAAGGAAGATCTGGGTGATCTCAAGAAAAAGCGGAAAAAATGGTTTGATCAGATTCATCACTGGAAAAACACAAAACCGCTGGCGTATGAGCAGAAAGATGTTATAAAGCCGCAATATGTGGTCGAAAAACTCTACCAGCTTACTAAAGGCAACGCCATTATAACCACTGAGGTAGGTCAAAATCAGATGTGGGCGGCTCAGTATTATCACTATGATAAACCCAATCATTTTATTACATCCGGCGGCCTGGGCTGCATGGGATTCGGACTTCCTGCCGCCATCGGAGCGCAGCTTGCCTGTCCGAATAAACTTGTGGTTGATATTGCAGGAGACGGAAGTATTCAAATGAATATCCAGGAAATGGCCACAGCGGCACAATGTGGTCTTCCGGTAAAAGTTGTTATTTTAAACAACGGGTATCTTGGCATGGTAAGACAATGGCAGCAACTTTTTTTCGATAAGCGCTATGTATCCACTTCTCTGGAACATGCACCCGATTTCGTAAAGCTGGCCGAAGCTTATGGTGCCGTCGGTTTAAGAGCTACCAAACCGGAGGAGGTTGAACCCGTGCTTAAAAAAGGTCTTTTTTCCAAGAAAACCGTAATAATGGATTTTGTGGTAGAAAAAGAAGAATGTGTTTACCCCATGATTCCGGCAGGGGCCGCTGCTACGGAAATGCTTTTAGTATAGAAAGGATATTACTCATGATAGAAGAAAAACATATTTATTCGATTCTGGTAGACAACGAGCCCGGCGTGCTCTCCAGGATTTCAGGATTGTTCAGCGGTAGAGGGTTTAACATTGAAAGCCTCTGCGTCGCTGAAACAATAGATCCGCTTGTATCGAGAATTACTCTGGTCACAAAAGGTGAACCACCCATTTTTGAGCAAATCGAAAAACAGTTAAACAAACTTATCAATGTCATCAAAGTCCATGATCTGACCGAAAAAAAATACGTTCAGAGGGAAATGGCCTTGATCAAGGTTGCCGCCAAGCCCGAACACCGGGCCGAAATCCTGCGGATAGTCGATATTTTTAGATGCAAAGTAGTTGATGTAGGGCTTGAGCACTATACTATAGAAGTTACCGGTGATGAAGGCAAAATGGATGCCATCCTAAACCTTTTAAAACCGGTCGGTATCAAAGAGATAGCAAAAACAGGTATTATTGCGCTGTTCAGGGAATTCAAATAGTTACCATCAGAAAGGGCCCTTTTTTCGATGAGCTGAGTTATCCTCGGTTTTCGCCTGTTGCGTACTCGATGTACGCCTCAACGTCCCGCCATGAGGGATGAGGCTTTGCTCATCTAATAAATTGCTCATTTCTGAATTGGAAACTATCCAATGACTTTATAAAAAAGGAGAGTAAAAATGGCTAAGATAAATTTCGGAGGTACTGAAGAAGAAGTAATTACTTCGGAAGAATTTACATTGGAAAAAGCTAAAGAAGTGCTTAAAGATGAAACAATTGTAATTCTAGGCTATGGAGTTCAGGGGCCGGCTCAGGCGCTTAATCTTAAAGATAACGGATTTAAGGTGATAATAGGACAGCTTGAGGGAGACGATTACTGGAATAAGGCTGTTGCCGACGGGTTTGTTCCAGGTGAAACCTTATTTCCCCTCAAAGAAGCTGCAAAGCAGGGGACTATTATTAAAGAACTACTTTCCGATGCAGGGCAGGTAGCCACCTGGCCTCAGATAAAAGAATGCCTTAACGAAGGGGATGCGCTTTATTTTTCTCACGGTTTTTCAATTGTTTATAAGGAGCAAACCGGTGTCATACCCCCTGATAATGTTGACGTAATTATGGTGGCACCAAAAGGATCGGGAACCAATGTACGCAGGAATTTTCTGGACGGAAGCGGCATCAATTCCAGTTTTGCGGTCTACCAGGACTATACCGGCAGAGCAAAGGAAAGAACATTGGCATTGGGAATTGCCATCGGTTCAGGCTATCTTTTTCCCACCACTTTTGAAAAAGAAGTTCATAGTGATCTTACCGGCGAGCGAGGTGTTCTTATGGGCTGCCTCGCAGGTGTTATGGAAGCCCAGTACAACCTTTTGCGAAAGCACGGGCATTCACCAAGCGAAGCATTTAATGAGACCGTGGAGGAACTAACTCAGAGCCTTATCCGGCTGGTGGCTGAAAACGGCATGGACTGGATGTTTTCAAACTGCAGTACAACCGCCCAGCGCGGTGCTCTGGACTGGGCGCCAAGGTTCCGCGATGCTGTGGTCCCTCTTTTTGACGAACTGTATGAAAGAGTTCTATCCGGCGTAGAAACCAAAAGGGTGATTGAGGCAAACAGCGCTCCTGACTACCTTGAAAAACTGCAAAAGGAACTGGATGTGATAAAAAATTCAGAAATGTGGAAAGCCGGGGCGGCGGTACGGGCCCTAAGACCCGAGAATAGATAGTAACAAACTACGCCTTGATATAGGCTGTGATCTT
>JAZFVY010000085.1:0-3790 GCA_036447975.1 Desulfobacterales bacterium | reverse complement strand
ATTTTCAATACTTTGGGGGCGGCTCTTTTTATTTTTTGGATACCTGCTTTTGCGGATATTATTCGAACAATTGCAAATATATTTAATTCAGACACCGCCCGCCAGATCGCCAATGCTCACACCCTTTTCAACGTAACCATGGCCCTGATTTTTCTACCATTTGCTGCGATTTTTGCTAAGGGTGTATATAGGATATTACCTGATAAAGTAGAAGAAAAAGGCCTTGAACCGGCCCTGCGTCATCTGGATATGAGTATGATTCCAACGCCTGTATTGGCAATTGATTCAGCCCGTTCAGAAATCTCCCGCATGGCGAAAATCCTGGGGGGAATGCTTGATGCCATTATTATTCCATTCACGTCCAATGAGCCCTGGCTGGATGAGCGCTACCCGCAACTTTCGCTGCTCGAAACTATTGAGGAACGGGAGAAAAAACTCGATTTCCTTGAGATCAAGATAGTCGATTATCTGCTGCAAATTACCCGCCAGGAACTGTCCGAGGATCAAGCGATCGAAGTCTATGGAATGATATCAATTGCAAAAGATATTGAAAGTATTGGCGATATTATCAATAATAGAATGGTGCCGCTGATTGACAGAAAGGAGGCGTTGGATAAGGATTTTTCGGAAAGGGGTAAAAAGGAATTAAAGGCATTTCATGAGAATATTTGCAAGCAACTCAAACGTTTGGAGCATACCTTTGCAGAAATAGACCCTGAGATTGCACGGAAAACTGTTTTGATGGAGGAAAAGTATATAGACCTGTTGTCGCAATACCAGTCCGAGCTCCTGACACGGATCACAAAAGAACAGAAGCAACCTATGAAAACACATCGGGTGTACTGGGATTTGATGGACCTATTGAAACAGATTAACGTGTTTACCGGCAATATTGCAAAAACGACTCTTACTTCTATTGGCAAGAACAATAGAACTTGAGGATAACGATTATAAGGAGATTACAATGCGTATTCCATTTTTATCGCGGTTTTTGTCACGGTTTATGGCATCACCTTTTGAAGGCCTCCAGGAACATGCTGAAAAGGTAAAGGTATGTGGATGGACCTTTCAACAGGCCATAGAGTGCTATGTTTCAAGCAAATGTGAAAGGTTTGAAGAACTCAGGCAGGAAGTTATTAAACTGGAAAGTGAAGCGGATGCAATAAAAAAGAATATACGAGGGCATCTTCCAAAAGGAGCCATAATACCCGTAGATAAATACCAGTTATTCAGGTATTTAAGAGAACAGGACCAGGTTCCCGACGCTATGGAAGATGCACTCGACTTGATCTCCTACAGAGGCGAACCAGAAATTCCGAAAGAACTTGCAAAGGATTTTTTTCTTTTGGTCGATACTGTTATTGATCCCGTCGAAGACTTGAGCAGGATGGTTACCGAAGCAAGAAAGTACTTTAGAAATTTTTCCGGCGCACAACGAGACGAGGTCAAGGCTATTATCCGCGGTCTGAGCGAAAAAGAGCATGAAGCAGACAAATTGGAAGACTCGTTAAAGCGGGAGATATTTAACCTGAAAGACCCTATCATAGTATTTCACATGATCACACTAACTGAAACAATAGGATCTATAGCAGATCATGCTGAAAATGCCGGCGACATGATGAGAGCTATGATTGCAAGATAAAAGGTGATTCATATGACAAAATCTCTGACTTATGCTGACGCGGGTGTAGATATCGACAAGGCCGACAACCTGGTCAATAAGATAAAGAAAATAGCGCAACAAACGCCCAGATCTGGTGTTATGGGTGAAATCGGCGGGTTTGGCGGCCTGTTTTCACTTAATCTCAGCAACCTTGTAAGTCCGGTGCTCGTAAGTTCGACCGACGGTGTAGGAACCAAGCTTAAGATCGCTTTTATGACGGGAAAGCACGACACAATCGGCATTGACCTGGTTGCCATGTGTGTCAATGATATTATCGTTCAGGGTGCAAAACCGCTTTTCTTTCTCGATTACCTTTCAATGGGAAAGCTGGAAACGAATATTGCAACTGATGTCATTGCGGGGATCGGCGAAGGATGCCGACATGCCGGTTGCGCGCTTATCGGTGGTGAGACCGCCGAGATGCCCGGATTCTACAAGGATAATGAATACGACCTGGCCGGATTTGCTGTCGGCATAGTTGAAAACAACAAAATTATCGATGGCTCGGAAATTCGCGTCGGAAATAAACTTATCGGAATTTCATCGAGCGGACTCCACAGCAACGGATATTCTCTGGTACGCAAGATATGTTTTGACGTCCTGAAATTGAGAATCGATACGCACATACCCGAGTTCGGCCAAACAGTCGGTGAAGAGCTTCTTATACCGACAAGAATATATTCGGAAACCATCCACAGCATTATTAAGGATCTGCCTGTTCTCGGACTTGCCCATATAACCGGCGGCGGTATTGCAGATAACATTCTTCGTGTCATACCCGAACAATGTAACATTATCATACGAAAGCATAGCTGGGATGTGCCGACAGTGTTTACGTATCTGCAGGAGGCCGGCAATATATCAGAACGGGAAATGATGCGGACATTTAATAACGGCATCGGCATGACTGCCGTTGTGCCTGAAGATGCTGCACAGGAAATCCTGGAACGTCTTATCGCCATTAATGAAAAAGCCTTTATCATCGGAGAAATCGTTGAAAGGAAAGATTCGGGTGAAAGGATTCAATGGATTTAAAATTATTGATAGCAAACCCTTTTAGGGATAACACAAAGCAGGGTCCTTTGAGCTCGGATCTTTACTTTATAAAAAACCAAATAGTGCCTGAACGAAAAGTCATGTTCAGGCAAAATCCGAATATCGCCTGATCTTATAAAATGGCCGAAATCCGAAACAAATTCGAATATCAAATGACAAAATGACCTAAACGAACCCACTGAAAATTTAAAGTTTTTGTCATTGGAACATTTTTAAATTCTGTCATTGTTTCGTAATTCGAAATTTGGATTTCGAGTTTTTGACCGAAAACCGGGGTTTTCGGTCAAGCATTAACTATGATAATACTAGGCATTGAAACATCATGTGATGAAACCGCTGCGGCGGTGGTCGTTGACGGCACGACAATTTTATCTTCCGTGGTATCGTCCCAGATTGCCGTGCATCATCCCTATGGCGGTGTTGTGCCTGAACTCGCTTCACGGAAACATATCGAATCGATTGTTCCGGTTGTCAACGAGGCGCTCAGCACTTCCGGCATCGATTCAAAAAAGCTTGACGCAATTGCAGCAACACGTGGTCCTGGACTTGTTGGTGCATTACTGGTCGGATTCTGTTTTGCCAAATCTTATGCTTTTGCGCTCGATATTCCCTGGATCGGCGTCAATCACCTTGAGGGTCACATAAATTCCGTGTTTCTGGAAGCTGACCCGCCCCCTTTTCCATTTGTGGCACTGCTTGTATCGGGCGGACATACCAGCATCTACCATGTCACATCCCACACCGGGTTTGAACTGCTAGGACAAACCCATGATGATGCTGCCGGAGAAGCCTTTGATAAGGTTGCCAAAATGCTCGGCCTAGGATATCCCGGAGGGGAAGTAATAGACCGGCTTGCCGGAGAAGGAAATCCTGGGAACATCGTCTTTCCAAGACCATTTTTAAAAAAATCTGCCTTTGATTTCAGCTTCAGCGGCCTGAAAACAGCGGTACTGCGATATATTCAAAAACACAAGGATGATTACAAGCAACAGATTCCGGATATTGTGGCCGGTTTTCAGGAAGCGGTGGTTGATGTCCTGTCGCATAAGGTTATCAATGCCGCTTTGAAAA
>JAZFVY010000084.1:0-3550 GCA_036447975.1 Desulfobacterales bacterium | reverse complement strand
CTTATATTAAACGGCCGCATCACCCCAAAAAGCCTGTCCAGGTATCTCATCTGGCCCTCCTTTTGGCGTATGATTGGGCCGGACAAAATTCTTGGCATCTCTGAAAGCGATGCCAAGCGTTTCGCCGCCATATTCGGCGGAGAAAATGTAGACGTGATGCCGAATATGAAGTTCGACAATATCGACGAATCAGATTACGGGCGCGACACAAACAACCCTGTCGCAAATATTATCCGGCCCGGTACACCTTTCCTTGTTCTTGGATCAACCAGACAAGAGGAGGAACCATTAGTCGAAAAAATCATACTAAATATCCTTCACAGGCGTCCGGAGACTGTTATCGGTCTGTTTCCACGTCATATGCACCGAATAAAGCATTGGAAAGAGGTCCTGAATCGTATAGCAAAACCATGGATTTTACGGTCGAAAATCGAAAACCAAATCTCTGACGGCATTCTCATCCTTTGGGACACTTTTGGAGAACTGTCTTCAGCATATAAATTGTCTAAAGGCGCATTTGTAGGCGGCAGCCTTGCACCTCTTGGCGGCCAGAATTTTCTCGAAGCACTCACTTGCGGAGTCATGCCGGTCATCGGCCTCTCATGGGAAAACTTCGCCTGGGTGGGACGGGAAATCGTGGAACAGGGCCTTGTTCATGTGGCAGCTGATTGGAAGGAGGTTGCGGACCTTCTTGTGGAAAGCCTGGAAAAATCTTTGCCCCGCGAAAAAATACGTGAATCAGCGCTTACGTATGTTAAAGACCGCCAGGGAGGCACAGCCCAATCCTGCCGTCTTGTTGCGGAGTTGCTCAATGAAACGTATTAGTCAATAACCACCCCTAAAAGGGGTGGCATGATGTTGACCCTAAAAGGGTCTTCAAAAAAAATTGTTCGCCGCAGAGCATAGCAAAGCTCGGACCTTCAGCTTAGCTGAATGTTTAATACAAAAATTAAAAATTACAGTGGGTAATCCTGAAATGAATAAGCTCCCAAAATGTTACGGAATCATCCCGGCCCGTTATGGTTCAAGGCGCTTCCCGGGTAAACCTCTGGCAGAAATTCTGGGAAAACCTATGTTCTGGCACGTCTTTAAACGGGCCAGCCAGTGCCCTCAACTTTCGAAGATCGTCCTGGCCACCGACGACAACCGGATTGTTTCGGCAGCAAACAACCTGAACGTTCCGACAATTAGTACAAGAGATAACCACGTAAGCGGCACGGACCGAGTCCTGGAAGCGGCAGAACTGCTAAACGTGCCGGAAGATGCCGTAGTGGTAAATATCCAGGGCGACGAACCCGCCCTGGAGCCTGAGATGCTCACCGAACTCATCCGGCCTTTCGTATCTCTGGATGTGCAGGTGACAACGCCGGCAAGAAAAATTGATGCAAAGGAAGCTGAAAACCCTGACCTGGTAAAAGTGGTTATCGCAAAAAACGGCAGGGCACTTTATTTCTCACGCTCTCCAATTCCGTATTCTCGGGATTCACAAAAGACCGAGTTCTTCGGACACATCGGCCTGTACGCTTTCCGAATGAATACCTTGAGACAATTCGTGAAGCTTGGCCCGAGCCGTCTGGAAAGAACGGAAAAGCTCGAGCAGCTGCGTCTACTTGAAAACGGAATACCAATCCAAGTCGTGAAAACCGATTACCAAAGCATCGGCGTAGATCGGCCCGAAGACATAGAAACAGTTATCAGAATCATTGAACAAACCTGATGTAAAAGGAAAACGGGAGGTTTGGGTGTCCGTGGCGTTCCAGGATGCTTTCTAAATAAAACATATCTACTTGTATTTCATCAAGAATCAAGAGCAATTGCAAATAAATCTTCTTCTTGAATATTTTTATGAAATATCCGGGTAAATGACTGTTGACTTTTTGACAATAAATGTATAATATAACACATTAACAATACGCAATGGGAGGCGCATTATGGATACAGATATGGTGAGGTTAAATATAACTCTTCCAAAAGAACTTGTCCGGTCATTAAACAAACTAGCCGGATCCAGAAAACGCAGCCGTTTCATCAGTGAAGCCATACGACAGCAGATAGAGCAAATAAAAAAACGAGAACTGGAAAACCTTTTAGAGGAAGGCTATCGGGCGTCCGCAAAAGAAAGTCTTGACCATGCTAAAGAGTTTGAATCTGTTGATCTGGAGGGCTGGGATGACTATTAAAAGAGGAGGAATATATCTTGCTGCTCTTGACCCGGTCATAGGAAAAGAAATTTCCAAAACCCGGCCGGTTGTTATTGTTTCCAATGATAAAAACAACGAGTTCTCCGGTACTGTAACGATAATTCCCATAACCTCAAAAAATCTTCAAAACATATACCCTTTTGAAGTTTTTTTACCCTTAGGAAACGGTAACCTGTCGAAAAACTCAAAAGTTAAGGCCGATCAAATTCGCACTCTTGACAAAAGTAGAATCGTAAAATTCATTGGCACATTACTAGAAAAAGAAATGGATCGCATTGGCAATGCTATCAAAATCCACCTGAACTTGCCTTGATCCTTTTTAATTGATTTCCTTTTACCCGGCCCCGGATCTCATCCATATATTCATTTGTTGTCATTCTGTTTTTGAATCTACCCCGCCACTTATCTCTAATTTTGTCAATAGGATTCACGATCATAATATATTTATCTCGATCTTTGATGAGACCTTTGCAAAACGCCACCTTTTGCCCAATTTCTGTGCCTGCCCTGCCTGCCCCGTAGCTCCAAAAGATGGTACTGGGGTGAAATGCGAAGCCTATTTCTCTGGGGCCGGGCTCAACATTTTGCATGAAGTGAAGCCTTAACTTTATCCTCAATATACTCAACGTATTCGCGCCTGCCCCGCCTGCACCGCCTGCCCCGTAGCTCAAGCAGATGGTACCGGGGTAGCTCCAGAAGATGGTACTGGGGTAGGTTCGGAAAATCGTACCGGGGGAATCTGTGGATCAAGCTGCTGAGGTATTTCACTTTTGCCGGTCCCTTGTTTGATGTGAAATCGGTTTATACTCAGGTACAAGTTCCTGCAACAGCAATCCGATTCTTTCAGCATCCTGTTGGTGGGCAAAACGACTTAGTTCATCAATCTTGTCGTTGAGGAATTTTTGATCATATGATTCTCCTTTAAGCGCCATAATCTTCTCGTGGCTGGTAGGAACAATACCCTCGCCCTCGATTATAAGCTCCTCATATAGTTTTTCCCCGGGCCTGAGGCCGACGTACTCAATCTTTATGTCCACATCAGGCTCAAATCCGGAAAGACGGATAAGATCCCGGGCCATATCGTCAATTTTAATAGGCGTGCCCATATCAAGAATAAAAATTTCGCCACCCTCACCCATGGTTCCAGCCTGAAGGATTAGCTGACAGGACTCTGGAATAGTCATGAAGTATCGCGTCATCTCAGGATGTGTGACTGTGACCGGACCGCCTCTTTCAATCTGTTTTTTGAAAATCGGAACCACACTGCCTACGCTTCCCACCACATTGCCGAACCGGACGATCACGAAATGAGTGCTAGAAATGCCGAGGCCGTTCTGGCCCTGGACAAG
>JAZFVY010000083.1:0-10541 GCA_036447975.1 Desulfobacterales bacterium | reverse complement strand
GTCGAGTTAATGGGGAATCAATCGGCCGGCGTAATTTTATCAGGAGCAGGAGAAGACGGGGTTGAAGGACTGGCGGAAATTGTCAGAGTGGGCGGCAAGGCCGTGGTGCAGGATCCAAAAAGCTGCATGTATAAAGAAATGGCAAAATCGGCCCTGGATAGATTCAAAGCCGACCTGGTTGTCTCCGATGCAAAGATGGCATCGGCGTTTAGTGGTCTGTTTTAACGCAGGGCCTTTAAATCTTTAACCATTAGTAAAAAAGCTGTCTTTGACTTTTTTCGAAACCATCATTCATCAAGGAGGAAAAAATGAACTGGAAAAATTTGACAATCGGCAAAAAACTTTCAATCGGTTTTGGAGTGGTGCTGGCGCTGCTGACAGCTGTCGGCCTGCTGAGCTATACCGGCGTTGGAGGTATTGTTACCAATGCGGGCACGGTTATCGATGGCAACAAGCTGGATGCTGAATTGGCGCAAAGAGAAGTTGATCATCTGGTCTGGGCAGGTAAGGTAAATGCCCTTTTGACGGACGATACGGTAATCAAACTTGAGGTGGAAACCGATGATCACAAATGTGCTTTAGGCAAATGGCTGTATGGAGCGGGACGAAAAGAAGCCGAAGCCTTGGCGCCCAGTCTGGCCCCTATGCTGAAAGAGGTTGAAGAGCCGCACTTCAAGCTCCATGACTCTGCCATTGGCATTGGAGAGATATTCAAGCAGGCAGATCTTGAGCTTCCCGGTTTTATAGCCGCCAAAGTATCAGACCACCTGAGATGGGCGGTAAAAATTGATGAACTCTTTCTGGAAAACCTGCCGGAGCTAATAGTCGAGACCGACGACCACCGTTGCGACATTGGCAAATGGCTGTATGGAACTGAGATCGATAAACAGCTTGAGGGCAAACCCGAGCTTGCAAGGGCGGTAGATGCCGTTAAAGAGCCTCACCGCAAACTCCATGTAAGTGCTATTGAAATCCAAAAGTTCTATAAGCAGAAGCATCCCGGCCTTGTGGACGTTTTAAAGGACAGGCTTGACGACCACCGGCGATGGGCCTCAAAGGTCTCTGAAGGGGTTATTTCAATGAAAAAGAGCCTTGATGTTGAGTTGGATCATACAAAGTGCGCCTATGGAAGATTCTTGGCATCGGAGCAGTACGCCGTCTGGAAGGGAGAGTTCCCGGCCTTTAGGGATGCTGTAGAGTCTTCCCTTAAACCGCACAAGCTCCTGCACGATTCGGCCCGTTCAATAGAAAATGCATTGAAAAGAGGAGAAAAGGAGAGTGCTGAAACAATATATTCAACAAAGTCTCTCCCAGCACTGGATGGTGTCGGTAAGTCCTTTGCTGATGCAATAGATGCGGAAATGTCTTATGTTAAGGGTTTCGAGCAAGCCATGGAGATATATTTAACCAAGACTACACCCGCCTTGGCGCAAACCCAAGAACAGTTGTATAAGGTCAGGGATTTGGCCACAAGATTAGTGAAAGGATTGCAAGAAGCGACCAAGATTTATGCTGTCTCGACCACCCCGAGTCTTCTTAAAGTCCAGGGACTGTTGCATGATATTAGGGCCGAGGCAAAAAGGAACATTATGTCGGAAGAAGTCATGCTCGATGCAGCTAAAGTCACCCGGCGCAATGTGTTGGTCGGGGGTTCTGTAGCAATAATTGCCGGCTTACTCCTGGCGTTCATTATTGCCAGGGCTATTTCCGGGCCGCTTGTAAAAATCGCGGAGGTCGTCCGCAACGTGGCGACGGAGCGCGATCTTACGCTTGAAGTGCCGGTGGCGGGCAAGGATGAGGTCGGCGTCATGGCGTCGGAGTTCAACGAGATGTTGCGTGAGCTTGATAGGTCCTTTATAGAAGTAACTTCCGCTGCGACGGGCGTGGCAGCCAATGCCTCCGAGGTGGCCCAGCGTGCTTCCGCAAACAGGGAACGTGCTGAAGCCGAGTTGAAGCAGGTCGAAAAATCGGTCGAGATTATCACAGAGATGGGCGGCACCGCAGGCGAAGTGGCCAAGTCCTCCGCAGACCAGAAAGATGCGGCGGACAAGTCCAGCTTGACGGTTGAAAGTCTTATGAAATCTATGGAAGATGTGGCCGCATCGGCCGCCAGCCAGAACGAAGAGGTGACTAGGGCCACGGGTCGTGTGAGTGAGATGGGTGAAACCGGCGGGAAGGTAGCTGAAACTGCCGCGGCCCAGGGGGAAATGGTGGTGAATGTAGGTATGTCCGTCAACAACATGATCAAAGCTGTTGAAGATATGACCCAGACGGTTGCCAGGGCCACCGAACACGGCAGATCGGTTCTGGATGCCGCAGGAGAGGGCTCCGGTTCAGTTGTAGCAACGGTTGAAGGTATGAAGGCCATTGCCGAATCCTCGGAACAGATCTCCGAGATAATCGGCGTTATTACGGAAATCGCCGAACAGACCAACCTGCTCGCCCTTAACGCCGCTATCGAGGCGGCCCGTGCAGGGGAGCATGGTAAAGGTTTCGCCGTGGTCGCGGACGAGGTGGGTAAGCTGGCCCAGCGATCTTCAGAGGCGGCCAAGGAAATCACGCAGCTTATCAAGGATTCCACGTCCCGTGTCGCCGAAGGGACGAAACTCAGCGACGAGTCGCAGCTTGCCTTGACGAAAATTGACGAAGGCGGCAAAGTCAATATGGACGCTATCGAAGAAATCGCCAAAACATCCGAGATGCTGGCTTCGGGCACCCTTGAAGTTCAAAACCTGATGGGGGATCTCAACACTCTGGCCGAGCAGATCGGCACAATGGCCGTAGAGCAGGGCCCACGCCGTGAGGCTGCTGAAAATGCCCTTGCGTCGCTGATGGAACAATCAAAGGCCATTACAGAACTGGTTAGCCAAGCAAGTAGAGGCGCCCGTGCCATCAGCGATGATATGGGAGGGATTGTGAAACGAACAGGGGAAATGGATGAAATGACGTCACTTCAGGCCCAGCGCTCGCAAGACGTTATGGGAATAACCAATGAATCTATGGAAGGCGCCCAAAGAACCATGGAGGGCGCCGGTCAGGTTGTGGGCATTACCGAAGAACTCCAGTCTCTGTCACAAGATCTTACCGAGCAGGTACAGCAGTTCAAGGTTTCATCCGATGCCCATAGAGCGCCCCGGAAAAGCTCTTAAGCCGGAAAATCGTTGGTATCAAAAACTTAACGGCTTACCAGCATTTCGAACACTTAGGAGTTTAAAGGAGTTATGGTTAAATGCCTAAGAAGAAATAAATGCCTAAAATTGGAAATATGGACCGTAGACCATGGACCCTGCTCCACTGTCCGTTGTCCCATTGTCCATTCATAAATATTAGGCATTTCAAAATATACAAAGGAGACAGTCTATGGCTGAAATTGAAGCAACTAAAAGGGGGAAGACGACGGAGAAGGAAGAGGTCATGCAGCTTGTGGGCTTTACCCTCAGCAAGGAGCAATTCGGAGTCGACATCCTCATGGTGCAGGAAATCATACGAGCGGCTCCCATAACCCCCGTTCCCAATTCTCCCGAATTTGTCGAGGGGGTCATCAACCTGCGGGGAAACATCATACCGGTTATCGAGCTTCGAAAACGGCTTAATCTCTTAACCGAAGAAATTGAACATAAAGACACCTGGATTCTGATCCTGGACATTGATAACAGAATCACCGGTTTTATAGTCGATTCGGTTACTGAGGTGCTCAAGATTCAGGAAAGCACCATCGAACCGCCGCCTGAGATTGTCGTGGCGGGACTCGAGAGCCAGTATATTCGCGGTGTATGCGAGATCGGTGAAACTCTTCTCATCCTTCTCGATTTTAGCCGCATCCTGCTTGCGGAAGAAATCAAAAAACTCAAAGCAATGGATAAAACCGTCAAAGCATAAAGGGCTTCGTCCGTTAATGGAAAAACCGGCTATCGTGCGAACCTGCTAAAACGTAACATAGAAAAGGTGAAGGTTGATGAGTAAACGCATTTTGATTGTTGATGATTCTTCCATGATGAGAAAGATGATTTCAAATATTTTGCAGCCGCCGAGCAATATTGTTGTGGGAGAAGCAAAAAGCGGCATGGAAGCAGTGGAACTATACAAGTCTTTGAAGCCCGATCTTGTGACAATGGATATTACCATGCGCGATATGGACGGCTTTACGGCCGCAAAAGAGATTCTGAGCTTTGACGCCGAAGCTCAGATCATATTTCTCTCCAATCTTGAAGAAGAGAAATATAGTGACGACATTGCGCGTCTTGGCGCCGTGGGATTTGTCAATAAGCACAAATCAAAGGAACTGCTTGATATCATCGATAATCAATAAAGTGAAATGCCTGAAGTTGGAAATATGGACAATGGACCATGGATCTTACTCCACTGTCCATTGTCCATGGTCCATTCATAAATTTTAGGAATTTTTTTATATTAACCAAAGGGAGAATATCATGGTCGATCTATCACTGCTTCAAGATTTTATCATCGAGGCCGAAGAGCATCTTGAAGAAATGGAATCCAGCCTGCTTCAGCTTGAAACAGATCCGGATAACAGGGATATCCTTAATGATATTTTCAGATCGATGCATACCATCAAAGGAGCTGCACAGTTTGTCGGTCTTGAAAAGATTTCAGAGCTTTCCCATAAACTGGAAAACCTGCTTGACCTGCTCCGGAAGGAAGGGGAGCAACTGGACCAGGATATCATCGATACACTTATTAATGCAAAAGACCGTATTTCCGTATTGGTTGTGGATTTGCAACGCAGCAACTCAGAGGAAGCGGAAATCCGAGATCTTGTTGAGCGCATAGATAAGTTATCCGCCGGCCTGTTTGAAGTTGAAATCAAAATGGATAAGACCGAAGAAATGGAAGAAGAAGAGCCCAAAGAAGAGAAATCCTTTGACGTGATGACAGTAAAGGAGCTGAAGGAAATAGTCAAAAAGATCCCAGGGATTAAAGGGGTTCACTCCATGACAAAGAAGGAGTTGCTGGCTGCCCTTGTAGATGAAACCTATGAGGAGGAATACGACCAAGAACTGTTCGGCATATTCCTTAAACAATTAAAGGAGAACATTTCCTTTTTGCAGGCTCAATTTGGTCAACTCGACACTTCACCCGACAAGACAGAGGTTCTTAACCGATGCGCCGACAGCATTAAAAGTCTTCAATCTTCCGCCAATTATATGGATTATCCAAAGATCATCCAGCTATATAAGGCCTGGAGCGACGAAATCGATAAAGCCAAAAAAGAATTGTCCGCGGGCAATGAAGTTTCATTTGATTTCATGAACGCCTATATTGATAGAATTGTCAAGATTTTCCCGCAGGCCGAAGAAATAGTGCTCGAAGTCGAAGAGGCAATCGTGGATGAGGATCAGGAAGATGTTTTAACTCCCATCGATGAAATGGAAGCCCTGGCAGAAGATTCTGATCTGGTCCCGGGTGAAGTAATTGACTTGTCACCCGATGTTCCTGATCAGAAAATAGAAACCGATATCCTTGAAGACGAAACATATGAGGAGGAATACGACCAAGAACTGTTCGGTATATTTATTAAGCAATTGAAGGAAATCATTTCTTTTTTACGGCTTCAAATAGATGAACTCGACACTTCACCCGACAAAACCGAGGTGGTAAACCGATGCGCCGACAGCATTAAAAGTCTTCAGTCCTCAGCCAATTATATGGGTTATGAAAAGTTAGTTCTTCTTTATCATAACTGGTGCGCCGAAATCGATAAAGCAAAAGAAGAATTATCTGCGGGCAATGAAGTCTCGTTTGATTTCATGAACGCTTACGTTGATAATATCGTCAAGATTTTTCCACAGGCCGAAGAAATTAAGGCTGAAGTCGAAGAGATTGCCATGGATGAGGATCAGGACGATGTTTTAACTCCCATCGATGAATTGGAACCAGCGCTGGAAGCACCCGGGATGATAACGGAAGATGAGGAGCTGTTTGACAGGCTTAGCGATGCGTTAGATTCTTCCATGGAGCAGGTCCCTGATGCCGAGACTGACCCGCTGCATGGTGTGATCGAAGAGATGCTTTATCCCGAAGATGAAAAAATTGAGGCTGTCAGTGTCGAGACTGAAGATGCACGCATCCCCCGGGATGAACCGCCTGCACGAGATTTGCCGATACCTGATACGGCAGTGGCGGAACCGGAAAAGAGAGAAGAAGAGGAAGAAGAAATTCCGGAGCACCTTGTTGATCGTCGCAAAATAGACCGGCGCATAGTGGACCGGCGCAAATCAGAAGATCCCGGTGAAAGAATATTAAAGCAAAGCGTGCGAGTGGATGCGGATAAAATCGATTACTTGATGAACCAGGTGGGTGAGCTGGTCGTCAGCCGCGCATTTTTTGCTCAACTATTCAATGAGATGAGAAACCTTGAACAGGATCTGAAGGAAAGTGCCGGCCTGGATCAAAAAGGATTAAAACCTGTGAGAGAACTTACTTTCAGACTCGGCGAAGCCACCGTAGCCCTTGGCCGGGTGTCCAATGAACTCCAGGAAGGGGTCATGAAGGTGAGAATGCTGCCCATCGCGCAGCTTTTCAATCGATATCCCAGATTGGTTCGCGATCTCGTTCATAAAACAGATAAGCAGGTCAGTCTTAAGATCAAGGGTGAAGAAACCGAATTGGATAAAATGGTAATTGAAGAAATATCCGATCCTCTTATCCACATTATTCGAAATGCCGTTGACCACGGAATCGAAACCGTTAAAGAGCGAAAACGAAAAGGGAAGCCGGAAAGCGGCACGGTGATCCTTGAAGCCTACCATGAAAGCAATCATATAGTTATCGAGGTAATTGACGACGGCAGAGGGATCGACCCCGACCGCATCAAATCCAAAGCCATGGAACAAGGTCTTTTCTTTAAAGAAGAGCTGGATCGGATGTCTGACGGAGAATTGATGCGGATTATAATGGCGCCAGGATTTTCCACTTCCGAAAGGGCGACCCGGACGTCAGGACGTGGTGTTGGAATGGATGTGGTTAAGAAGAACGTTGAAAAACTTAACGGCACCATAGAAATCGACTCAAAACCCGGCGTCCGGACGCACATACGTATCAAAATCCCCCTGACCCTGGCGATCATTCCCGCGCTGATGGTCCGCGTCAGAACCGAACTCTTTACCATTCCCCTTTCTGCCGTTGAAGAGACGCTCCGGATTTATGAACACGAGGCCACCACAATAGAGGGAGTTGAGGTAATACACCTCCGCGACGCTACAATGCCTATTTTCCGGCTGTCCGATATATTCAATATAACTTCGGACACCGAGGACTCTGCCTCGGTCCAATCCTTTGTGGTAATCGTCAGCACGGGGCTCCAGCGCATAGGTCTCGTGGTGGATGAACTGATGGGGCAGGAAGAGGTGGTGATAAAACCTCTGGAGGATTATTTGCGGGAGAATAGCGGTTTTTCCGGCGCTACGATTATTGGAGACGGAAGGATCTCCCTTATCCTGGATATTTATGAACTGGTAAATATGACCGCTTCCGAACAGATAAAAATGCACCAGGAACAGGAGCTTAAGAGAAAGGCGGCCCTCGGTATTGATGTTGAGCAACAGGCCCCCGCGACGACACATTAATTATACGTCTCGGAAATCTACAATATGTTGGAATTAAATACTATTTACACTTTTCACGAAGCCATCAAAATTGTTGATGGTAAACTCTTTCAGGGTTAACCCAAAGCCGGGTCCTTTGAGCCCGGATTCTTTACTATTTATAGCCAGGAGTAACGCTATGGAAGAAAAATTTGATGTTTTGGTGATTGACGACGCCTCATTTATGGTAAAAGCTGTCAGCGAAATTCTGGAATCTGATTCCGACATTAATGTTGTGGGTACTGCAAAGGACGGCCTGGAAGGCCTGGGAAAAATCAAACAACTGCGCCCTGATGTCATTACACTCGATATTGATATGCCGGTAATGGACGGAATAAAGGCCATACGCCATATTATGATTGAATCGCCGTTGCCCATTGTTGTATTAAGCTCTCTTTTTGCCGACGGTTCCATTACTTTCGAGGCGCTGAGACTTGGAGTTGTGGATTTCGTTCCCAAGCCTTCCGGCGCCATTTCACAGGATATCTATACCGCCAAGAAACAAATCATTGATCGTATAAAAATTGCGACTTCGGTAAATCTTGAAAACATACGAAGGGTGCGAATGCCCCAATGGGACTTGAAGGAAGGATTAGCCGACCGTTATGGATTCCAGCCTCTTGACTACATTATTGCACTTGGTACATCATTAAGTGGTCCGAACACGTTCATCCGCCTTCTTTCAAACCTTTCGCCCAGACTTCCGGCCACGGCAGTCATTGTTCAGGAAATTTCTCCGAAAATCCTTTCTTCCTTTGTGAAAAAGTTTGATGAACACGTCCCCTGGAAGGTCGAGATGGCCCGAGATGATATTGTTCTGGAGCAGGGCGTTTGCTATATCAGTTCAAACGAAAATTCCCTCTCCATCCAGATGAACAAAAGCGGTAAACCCTGTTTGAAAGTTGGTGATGGCGAAAGCATGCCGCTGGATTTACTTTTTTCATCGGCAGCCGAAATATTTAAACAGAATACAGTCGGCGTGTTATTAACAGGTATAGGGGATGACGGAGCAGACGGTTTCGCCAGGATCAAAGAAAAATCAGGTGTAACAATAGCCCAGAGCACCGACACCTGCGTCTATCCCAATCTGACACAAAATGTCATCGAGCGCGGGACGGTGGATATAGTGGCGGATGAGAATAAACTCTGCGCCGAAATAGAAGCGGTAATGGAATAGGCATTGAAAGTTTAAAGTGCCTAAAGTTAATGAAAGGATTCCCCTGTGATTATCGCATGTGAGAAGTGTGAAACCAAGTACAACATAGATGAAAACGTTACCTCGGAATCGGCTTTCAAGGTCAGATGTTACAGGTGCAGCCACTTATTCACCGCCTTCAAGTCACCCCCGGACGAAATTCCGCTCCTGTTGGAAAATGAAGTAAAGCCGAATCGTGACAGAGTTATTGCCATAAGCAATCAGAAAGGCGGTGTTGCAAAAACATCCACCTGCATAAACCTGGGAATATCGTTGTCTCTATTGAAAAAACGCGTTTTGATGATCGATTTTGATGTTCAGTCAAATTTGACACTTTTATTGGGATATAACGAGACAAAATCATTTTATGAAATACTCGACTCAGGTACGGAAGATCTATCAGGAATCATTAGAAAAACCAGGTACCCGAATTTATGGCTGTTGCCGTCAAACAGCAGAATGGCCTTATTAACCAAAAAATATCTGCTCGAAAATAATTTCGAGCATTTTCTGCGGGACAGATTGGATCTAATTAAAGACGATTATGATCATATATTAATAGATACTCCTCCGTCCATAGAGTTTTTTACGTTAAACGCTCTGGCAGCCTCAAACTTTGCAATAATTCCGAGTCAATGTGAATACCTCTCTATACAGGGAGTCAGAAAGATTGAAGAGATTATTAAAATAATTAATCAAAAGGACGATCACGATATAGACTATAAGGTTTTGATAACCATGTACGACCCAAATAATACATCTTCAAAAGTCATATACTCTAAAATACAGAAAAGATATAAAGATAGAACATTTAATACTGTTATAGAACATGATACCAAGATGCCGGAGTCGCAAATAGTAAAAATACCTGTTATCCTTTATGATAAAAAGAGCAAATCAGCATTTCAGTATATAAAGCTGGCTAAAGAGATTCTTGGAGAGTGAAAATAGTTTTGGTTTTTTCAAAGCATGAATTTAAAAAAATCGCCTTTAATTCTATCGCTTTTTTCTTTTTCTATAATCTGCCTGTTATGGGAGCTGGCGGCGCGCTTCAGTGGTTGGAGCGACCAGGTTTTTCCGAAGCCTTTAACAGTGCTGATCAGTCTGGGAGAGTTAATTGCCGACGGAACCCTCTTAAAACACTCGGTTGCCAGCCTCTTCAGGGTTACCGCAGGATTCTATCTGGCTATGATTTTGGGCATTCCCCTGGGCATTCTTCTTGGGCGGTTGAACCCGGTTAAATTACTCTTAAACCCCATTATTCATTTCTTACGTCCCATATCACCACTGGCCTGGATTCCCCTTGCAATGCTTTGGTTCGGGATAGGCGACAAGCCTGCTGTCTTTCTGATATTTCTATCCAGCTTTTTTCCCCTTGCCGTATCTACGACCATTGCCGTGAGTACAATCAATCCGGTATATTTTCAGGTGGCTTCCAACTTTAACTTCAGCAGGCCCGAAGTTGTTACGAAAATCGTAATCCCGGCGATCATTCCTGAAGTTGTCACCGCTTTGCGCCTAACCATAACAATAGCATGGCTGGTCGTAGTGGCCGCGGAAATGATCGCCGTCCAATCCGGGTTGGGTTATTTGATACTCGACTCTCGGAATGCCCTGCGCATGGATTACGTGATGGACGGAATGATAATTATCGGCATCATAGGATTGCTGCTTGATTGTATCATGAAGCGTTTTGGCAGGATCGAATCCGCCTTTTGGGGCACTATTGGAAAGTAACGGGT
>JAZFVY010000082.1:0-2007 GCA_036447975.1 Desulfobacterales bacterium | reverse complement strand
ACCTCACGGTCTCAAGTCTACGCAAAAAGAACCCGGTTCCTCCCAGTTTCCTGGTTGACCATCGCTTGCCGCGAGCTGGCTCATCCCCTTCGCTCCATCTCCATTACAGAGACCTCGTCACTAATACAGGATGATCCGCCCCCTTCATGTGCATCGATACTTTCCCCCTTCGTGGGCCTCACTTATAGGGTTTTCTCTTAACATCACATGAAGAGTTCCCACGTTCCACGCAGAAGCCTAAATCAGAGTCACGCCACCTTTATGCCGGACGCCGCCCAGGCAGTAAACAGGTGTCCCCTGGACTTATCCTGGTGTAGAGATAGCCACCAGTTTTGACGTCGTCTTTAAGTTTTCGACACCTCATCGAATGGTTCGCTTGCGCTCGTCTCTCTGACTCACAACTGATCCCGTCATGCAGGACCTTTTCCTCAACGCTCACCACAACGGCTCTTGACCGATGCAGCTTGAGGTGTTTTGGAGCCTGCTCCTGCAAGCCGACTCCGAGGGGCCTACCCTCATCTTCTGTGCAGCCTCGTGGCGCACTACCTCCAACGTATCAGCGATATTGAAATTTTCAAAAACCTGAGATAACCATAACATATCTGCAATTTATTTCAATTTATAGTAGATTTAGTTTGTAAATCAAGCATTTTTAGAGCTTCAATTTTTCCAGGTTCAAGGCAGAGGTCGTTCTGTATTATATTGAGATAACCTCATGAAAATCGGGCTTGTCAAAACCTGTGCTTTCTTGCCAATAGCAAAATCCAACGTCAGTTGCTACTGATTGCATATATCGTAAAATCCGCAAAAAATCAAAGGGCAAACCTTTTTGGTGATTCAACGGATCAGTCTGATAGATTGGTTTAGATCAAACAGCAGATTAGCGACCAAGCTTTTTAGATTTGACATATCACAATGTGGTATTATCATATATTGACAGATCAGGATGCTGTTCTTTAAATTAACAGCAACCTACATTATTTTCACTTTTAACAATGAAAGGAATATGATCATGAAAAGATACTTTATTGATTGTCGCAAACACCCTAGTGATGTGAAGTGTACTGTAGCTCTTTCGGCTGACACAAAGGAGGAGCTATTGGAAGCCGTTGTTCATCATGGAACGAAAGTACATGGATACGAAGATACCCCTGAATTTAGAGAACAGGTTGTAAAAGGATTTATAGAAATGGGGCCGCCTGCTTAGTGTCACAGCATTTAATTTGCTGCAAAGGATGGCGCCCTTGCACAGAATATGGAATCAGCCGCACAGCAATAGCACCAACTCTGAAATAATTAAGGCCAACCAAACGATATAGTGGTTGGCCTTTTTAATCGAAAATTTGCGATTACATCTGAGTAGCCATAAACTTCGAGTGCTCATGGATGCTGATTGCGACTATGTCTTATAACGTCTGGGATGCTATATTGAGATTATCCAATGAAAATCGGGCTTGTCAAAACCTGATATTTCTTGCCAATATGAAAAGACTTAGATGTTATCAGGATGTTGAGATATGTGTTTCGTATCTGTAATACGGAATGCTCGACTTGTTGCCTGATGTTGCACCTGAAAATTATTTGAATTTATAGCAGATTTAGTTTGTGAATCAAGCATTTTTAGGACTTTCATTTTGCTAAGTTCAAGGCAGTAATCAAGCGTTGATGTAATGTCGCTAATCAGCTGCACAGTTTTCTGCGTCGGCTGAATTAGCATGGTTATATGATTTTTTTATCATTCTCTGTTTTTTTATTGTCCTAACCAGCGACATAAGAAAAACTATATTAGCAATTAAGAAGATGACAGCACCAATGAATGTCAAAGTATCCCGATTTTTTAAGCTTGATGCGATGAAAAAAATAGCACATAAAATAAATAGTATCCAACCCGCTAGCTGATACCTGAAATCCTGTCCCTTATGATTTTCCTGGTTTTCTTTCATTATATTTGTTGTTTTCTCACTTTTAAACTGAGACCATATAACATTTACTATACAGAATTAATTC
>JAZFVY010000081.1:0-3110 GCA_036447975.1 Desulfobacterales bacterium | reverse complement strand
GGACAACGGCTATGATACCGTTTCGGCTAAAGATGGTATTGAGGGTTTTGAACTGGCCAAATCAGAAAAACCTGACCTGATTGTACTCGATGTAGCCATGCCGCAACAATCCGGATTAAAAACATATCGTCAATATAAAAGGCATCCTGCGCTAACAAATATTCCGGTTATCATCATTACCGCCGTCGACGATTCTTTCAGGATATTTCTTGATGAACTCAAGGAACTTGGACCCCCGGAAGGCATTTTTAACAAACCCATTGATCCACAGGAGCTATTGAAAGTGGTTGCGGAAATATTATCAGATTAAAATGAAACCGTAATGTCTTATTCTGAGGGATAAATTAAATGAAGATTTACAAGCAACCTTTTGCTGTTGACATTTGATTTGATCATAATATAGCCTAATGCAAAATGTAATTTCTTCATATAAAGGAGATGGAAAATGGCGCAAGTATCTAAAAAAAGGATTCTTGTTGTAGATGATGAACCGGATGTTCGCAATTTTTTTGCCGCTTGTTTAGAAGATGCCGGTTTTAATGTTGAAATAGCCGTTGACGGCTTAGATGCTCTGGAAAAGGTAGAAGCGTTTTCTCCCGATTTAATTACACTCGATATGGTTATGCCTAAGATGTCCGGAATCAAGGTTATTCGCAAGTTGAGAAAAAATGAAAAATGGGCCAATTTACCCGTAATCGTCATCACTGCTCATGCCTATGACGAAATGGGAAGTGATCAAATCAGGATATTAAGTGCCATGACATCGGGACTGCGTCCAAGAGTTACATTGGATAAACCGATTTCCCCGGCCAATCTAATTAAAACTATTTGTAAGATTTTGGAGGTAGAGCCGGAAGCTGTGAAAGAGATGGGCGAAGAGCTTACAAATGAACGTGGTAAGCTCGTAAAATTAATTCATGAGACCGATTCTGATACATTAAAGAAAATACGTGAGATGTTGAATAAAGAATAGATTGGAAAGTTCAACAGTTAAACAGCAGGTTAAATCGGAAAAAGCATTATCCAGGATAGAATTAAGCAATAAGTTAAATAAGCCCCAATAAATACCCAAATCTGCTTTAAATAAACTTCAAGATTTAGACCACAAGACTCTACTCGTAAATACCAGGTTGCTAAAACCCGCATGAATATTTTTTTAAACTTCCCTATAACTGACTTTGAGTAAAGGATTTATTCCACTTAAAATAAGGTTGCGAAACTTGAGCAAGTTGGAAAAAGCTTGACAATGGTGCTGTAAATCGGCTAAAATATACCACAATGTAACATATTATATTTGTCGTTTACCAACTATTTTCAACTGAGAAAATCAACCTTCGGCTTTGATTAAAGATAGCCTCACGATGAAAAAAGTTGTTTTCAAATTGCCAGCATAAGGTCTCATCTGGAATTCTTCATTTCGAAATCATCTGGACAGAAGCGGTATTGATCGGTATTGATAGGCCTTAAACTTTTCAGCTTATTATAAAGGAAATGGGCCATGAAAAAGATAAGCAGACGTCATTTTCTATACTGTAGTGCAGGGCTGCTTTGCACCGCCATGCCGGCCCGGGCCTTCTGGCCTTTTTCAACACCAACGAGCGAGGCTTCGGGACCCGCTGATATCCGCGGCAGAGTCTTTAGAGGAGATGCGCCTAAAGAGCTGTGGAAATGGTCCCACGAGGGTTTTCTTTATAAAAAATCGAACAACAACAGGGTGGTGTGTGGCATCTGTCCCAACCGATGTGTGCTGGCGCCGGGAGATCGCAGCATCTGCCGCTCCAAAGTCAATATGGACGGTACCCTGTACAGTTTAGTATATGGCAACCCGTGCAGTGTGAATATCGATCCTATTGAAAAAAAGCCGCTTTATCATTTCAAACCTCGTTCAAAAGTCTTTTCCATCGCCACCGCCGGTTGTAATTTTCGCTGTTTGAATTGTCAAAACTGGGAAATCTCCCAGGCCAAGCCTCATGAGGTCAGGAATTATGAGCTCTTTCCTTTGGATGTAGTTAAGGCGGCTCAGCGAGGTGGGACGCCATCAATCGCCTACACCTATTCCGAGCCCATCATCTTTTTTGAATACATGATTGATACCGCCCGCCTGGCCCGTGACAATGGGTTGCATAATTTATGGATTTCAAACGGTTATATCAACCGAGAACCTCTACTGGAACTGTGTAAGGTGTTGGACGGCGCCAATGTCAACCTCAAATCGCTCAGTGATGCCATCTATCGAAAATTGAACGGCGGCAGGCTGCAACCAGTGTTAGACACTTTTATAACGTTGCATGAGCAAGGCGTCCACTTTGAAATGACGAATTTGGTGGTTCCCGGGTATACCGATGACGATGACATGGTCAAACAGATGTGCCAGTGGATCCTTTCGAACCTGGGACCCGATTACCCTTTACACTTTTTACGGTTTTTCCCCAAATACAAACTCGACCGCCTGCCGTCCACTCCGCTTTCGACTCTGGTCCGGTTCCGTAAACTGGCCATGTCCGAGGGAATCCGCTATGCCTATGTGGGCAACGTTTCCTTTCCCGAGGGGAATAACACCTATTGTCATAATTGTAAAAAACTTTTGGTTGAACGAGTCGGATACTTCATTTCGGCCTACAACATGAACGGGAATCGATGCAAATATTGCAAGACCGTCATCCCCGGGCGCTGGATATGATCATTCGCTATAGCATGAGTAAAACTTGGGGTATTGATAAGGAATAGGATTGACCAGTGCAAAAGCAAATTTCGGTAAAACAACCAATAATACCTAACTGATTCTCAACTTCTCGTAACAACAGACCACCACCGTCTGAAGTAATCTCCCCTCCATTAAATTGTCCAACAACTTGACGACTACCAAGGGTTTGAAATTCAATCTTAACTGGTGTTCACTCTGTTTTCATGGGCTGCTTCTGCTTAATGGTTATAACTTTAAGATTTGACTACCATTATAGCATAAGGAGCAATCTATTTTTACCTGTCTGATGAGAAATCCGGGCTAAATATCACACATCAATAATATTTGAATTCCCCGCTTCATCGTATAATATGCTCGGTAGGTCCGCTGATAAAGTGTAATTTTACACATCTGTAATTTACATATA
>JAZFVY010000080.1:0-6828 GCA_036447975.1 Desulfobacterales bacterium | reverse complement strand
ATGCTCAATTTTGTTCAAGTTCAAGGAAGGCGAAAATTTTAACCACAGGAATACATTTAGTATTTTGAGGATTAAAATTTGAGCCTGACACAGAAATTGGGCAAAAGGGGGCGTTTTGCAAAGGTCTTGAAGCTTATGTTTTCGAGACAACATCTAATAATCCTAATCGCGCTCGCACTGCTTATTACAAGTGGATGCGCAGCTCCCCAAATAAAACTCTTTACGGACGCCGCCGATCCTTTGAAAGAATTCACCCTATCCGGCAGGGAAAAGGGTAAGGTTCTGGTAGTTCCTATAAGTGGAATCATTTCGGACCATCCGAGTGAAAAATTCATTCGCTCTAAGCCATCCATGGTCCAGGAAATCGTTTCCCAGCTCAGGATGGCTGAAAAAGACGATGAAATTCAAGCGGTTCTCCTGAAAATCAACACTCCTGGCGGCACCACCACTGCCAGCGATATCCTCTATCATGAATTAATGGCCTATAAAAAACGAACAGGCACAAAGATGGTCGCTGCCATGATGGACCTGGCCACCTCGGGCGGGTACTATGTTTCACTCCCGGCCGACTTTATTCTGGCTCATCCCACCACTGTTACAGGTTCCATCGGGGTCGTATACATGCGGCCCAACGTGACCGGGCTTATGAACAAATTAGGACTGGATATGAAAGTAAATAAATCGGGGGAAAACAAGGACATGGGCTCGCCTTTCAGACAAACCACGGAAGAGGAACAGAAAATACTTCAGGATCTGACCGACGAACTGGGCAAAAGATTTGTTCATCTTGTGGCTAAACACCGCCGGCTGGATAAAGAGACGTTAACAAATATTTCCACTGCCCGTATCTATCTTGCCGGAAAAGCGCTGGAGCAGGGCCTTGTGGATGATATTGGATATTTAAATGACGCTTTGTTGAAGGCAAAAGATCTTGCCGGTCTTTCAAAAGACGCAAAAGTCGTAGTCTATCGCCGAACCAAATACCCGAACGACAATATCTACAACCCCACCACATACAGATACGGTCCGGACTTATCCCTAATCGATCTGTCCCTGCCGGAGGTCTTAACTTCTAAGGGCGCCGGCTTTTATTACATTTGGCCCCCTGCTGCCGGTAAAGGGATGTAACCTAACGAGACCTTTGCAAAAGGCCCCCTTTTAGGAAAAGCATCAGTGAGTCTCGATGGTAACCAGACGTAGTAAGTGTTACTTTTTGAGGGTATTAGCGAGCTTAATGGGTGATCAGATGTAAAAGCGTGTACTGTTTGAGGGTAATCCCTTTAACCCGCATTTTAACGAGATAGAGCGGTGCAGGAACAAGGCATTTCAGCCCGAAGACGTAGTATGCTCTACTTCGAGGGCTGAATAACGCAGTGCCTGTGCTGCTATAGCTCGTTAAAATGCGGGTTAATCTTCTTGAAGTTCCTTTATATCGGCATAGTAATCGAGTGCTTCCGGGTTTCTCAGCGAATCCTTGTTTAACACCGGCTGGTTGTGAACGACCTTCTTAACCGCCAGTTCGACCTTCTTCATATTGTGCGTGTAGGGGACATCCGGTATGGACAGTATCTTTGTCGGAACATGCCTTGGAGAAGCATTGGTGCGAATGGCATTTTTGATTTTATTGACGATGTCGTCGGTCAACTCATACCCCTCGGCCATCTTAACAAAAAGGATAACACGGACATCGTTTTTCCAGTCCTGCCCGACAACAACACTATCTTCTATCTCCTTTAAGCGATCCACCTGGCGATAGATCTCAGCTGTTCCGATCCGCACACCGCCGGGATTCAAGGTGGCATCCGACCGTCCATAAATGGTCACGCCGCCCTGTTCGTTGATAACAATATAGTCTCCATGCCGCCATACATTAGGGTAAACGTCAAAATATGCATCGTGATATTTCTTTCCAGCCGGATCACTCCAGAAATATATCGGCATGGATGGGAAGGGGGCTGCGCAAACAAGTTCGCCCTGCTGGTTAATGACCGATTTCCCATCTTCGTCAAAAGCCATCACTTTCATGGCCAGTCCCCTACACTGAAGTTCGCCGGAATAGACCGGCCCAATTGGATTTCCAAGGGCAAAACAGCCGTTGAGGTCCGTGCCCCCGGAAATGGATGCCAACTGGAGATCCTCCTTGACCTCTTGGTAGATGTACTCAAAACCCTCCATGGAAAGAGGCGAACCTGTTGAAAGTACCGATTTGAGCGGGGCAAGGTCATATGTTTTGACGGGTTTGACACCTGCGTTTTGAAGGGCGGCAATATATCCCGCACTGGTCCCGAAAATCGTGATTTTTTCGTCCTGGGCCATTTTCCAGAGTGCTCCCGGATCAGGGTGAAAAGGATTGCCGTCAAACAGAACCAGTGTTGCACCTACAGCTAAAGAGCTGACAAGCCAGTTCCACATCATCCAGCCGCAAGTAGTAAAGTAGAAGATAGTATCCTCTCTTTTTAAGTCGGTGTGGAGCATGAGCTCTTTCAGGTGATGGATAAGAATCCCGCCGGCACTTTGAACCATGCATTTGGGAAGTCCGGTGGTGCCGGACGAATACATGATGTAAAGCGGATGATCAAAAGGGAGTTGTTCGAATTCAATTTCCAGATTCGATTCTGAAGCTTTGAAATCTTTGTATAGAATTGCATTGGGCAGTCCGATGATCTCCGGATTTTTTTCTGTGTATGGCACCACCACCAATTTTTCAATGGAAGGAAGCTTTTTTATGATATTTGAGATACGTTCAAGGCTGTCAAGGTGTTTCCCCTTGAAAAAGTATCCATCGGCCGTGAATATGACCTTGGGTTGGATCTGGCCGAACCGATCGAGCACACCCTTTATCCCAAAATCTGGTGAGCAGGAAGACCAGATTGCTCCGATGCTGGTAGCGGCTAGCATGGCGATAATGGTCTCGGGCATGTTCGGCATAAAGCCTACAACCCTATCAGCGGCCTTAACACCGGCGGCTCTTAAAGATCTAGCTACGCGGGCCACCTCATCGTATAGCTCGGCATAGGTCATCCTGGCGGCAACCTGATCTTCACCCTTGAAAATCAAGGCTGTCTGGTTGTCCCTGTATCGAAGAAGATTTTCGGCAAAATTTAGCCGTGTTCCAGAAAACCACTTGGCGCCGGGCATTTTACCGAGATCGTCAATGATTTGATCATAGGGCTTTGACGCTTTAATTCCGGCAAATTCCCACATGGCTGCCCAGAAATCGGGAATGTTTTCAATGGACCATTGGTAGAGGGAAGGATATTCTGTAAAATTTTGGCTGTACTTTTCATCAATGAAATTCATGAAGCGGTACATGTTTGTGTTTTCAATTCTTTCCTGAGTAGGTTCCCATAACATTTTGGACATGATCAGTTTCCTTTAAGCATCTTTATACATTAACTTTTCGTTATGTGTCTCAGTAGGGAAAACAACTGCAAAACAATTACAAGTTTAGCAATTAACGGGTTTTTGCCTAATTTCCTTTCTACGTGTTAATTTAGCTTTAAGAAAAACGTGTCCCACAAGCATACAGGTGATCCGGTTTTAAAGCGGGTCACTGTTTGAGTGTATTAGAGAGCGTTAAGAAAGAACAGCAAAATAGCAAATTTTGCCTGCAGGTTAATAATTTGCGCATTTAATCGGCTTTTATATAAAGGTTGGCACCTGTTCTTTCTTTAAGCTCACTTATGCACGAGTTTGACACGGTTTAAAACCGGATTACCTGTATGCGATAATGTTTGCAAAGAGCTAAAATGTTACCTTTTTACATTTATATCCAATAAATAGTCAAGAATATGCCTTGAAAATCTTTTTAAAATTGACAGTTTCTTAAAAATTCGCTTTCATGATGTTTTAGTTCCTTAGAAATTTATTTCGTGCATTTTGTGGAATAATTTTTTCACCACGAAGCACACGAAGAAGCACGAAGATTTTTTTACCTTTATTATCCTTCGCGAACTTCGTGATCTTCGTGGTTAGATAAAACATAACTTTTTTTCATAAAAGTCACATTTTTTGCTTTTTATTAAACTGTCCATTATTAAGGAGATAAAATATGCGTATTGTTGACCTTCGATCAGACACTGTCACACAGCCGACTCCGGCAATGCGAAAGGCTATGACTGATGCGGAAGTCGGAGACGACGTGTTTGGCGAAGATCCGACTGTTAACCGCCTGGAGGAAATGGTTGCGGAACGGCTGGGGAAAGAGGCGGCTCTGTTTGTTGCCAGTGGAACCATGGCAAATCTGGTAAGCCTGCTGACACATTGCGGACGCGGCAGTGAAGTTATATTGGGCGATCAATCCCATATTTTCTTCTATGAGCAGGGGGGATCGGCTGCACTGGGCGGAATTCACTCCCGCCAAGTGCCAAATCAGCCTGACGGCAAGCTGGCCATACATAACATCGAGGCTGCAATTCGGACCGATGATATTCACTTTCCCAGAACAAGACTTATCCTTCTGGAGAACACACATAATCGCTGTAACGGAAGCCCCCTTGACGTTGATTACATGCATTCCGTGGGAAAAATTGCAGTCAGTCACGGTATAAAAGTGCACGTAGACGGCGCCCGGATTTTTAACGCCGCCATAACATTGGGGACAAAAGCACGGGATTTGGCCGCTGACGCAGATTCGGTCTGTATTTGCCTGAGCAAGGGGTTGGCTGCACCGGTTGGCTCCGTGGTATGCGGAGCAGAGGATTTTGTCGCCAAGGCACGTCGTGTCCGCAAGGTTCTTGGAGGCGGTATGCGTCAGGCAGGGGTGCTGGCCGCGGCCGGTATCGTGGCGCTGACCGAAATGGTTGATCGCTTGAAAGATGATCACACCAACGCACGAATGTTGGCAGAGGGACTGGCCGGCATGGATGGCCTGTCTCTCGATATAGATTGCGTCAAGACCAACATTGTATTCTTTGAAATTACTCGTATTGATATGCAATCGCAGGAACTGGCAGAAAAACTTACCAGCCAGGGCATTCGATTGCTGCCTGCCGGCCCTAGCCGGCTGAGAGCCGTCACCAATTACCATGTAACATCTGATGATATAAAATATGTTTTAGATGTATTTCACAAAGTTTTGAAATAGTGAAAGGAGATTCCATGCCGACTTATCTTGTCACCGGCGGTTGCGGGTTCATCGGGTCCCATATCGCGGAAGCCCTTGTTGAGCAGGAACAGATTGTTATTATCTACGACGATTTGTCGTCGGGGTATGAGCGAAATATTGCCGGTTTCAGGAACAAAATCACTTTCTTCGAGGCGGACATCCGGGATGTGCGGGCCTTGACGGATGCCATGCAGGGGGTGGATTATGTTTTCCACGAAGCGGCCATGGTCTCCGTGTTCGATTCCGTTGAACGGCCCGTAGAAAATCACGATATTAACATCACCGGTACGCTCAATGTCTTGGTCGCTGCCAGGGAATGTGGTGTGAAACGGGTCGTGGTCGCCAGTTCGGCCGCTGTTTACGGAGACGACCCGGCCCTGCCAAAGACTGAAGAAATGATTCCTTGCCCCGAGTCACCATATGCATTGGCCAAGATCGTAAATGAGCATTATATGCGCGTGTTCGCCAATCTGTACGGACTTGAAACGGTAGCTCTGCGATATTTCAATGTTTATGGACCACGTCAAGATCCCGGCTCCATGTACTCCGGTGTGATTGCTAAGTTCAGTGACGACATCCTGGCCGGCCGGAATCCGACTGTCTTTGGCGACGGCCTGCAAACTCGTGATTTCATTTTTGTTCGGGATGTGGTGGAGGCAAATTTCCTTGCCATGAACAACCGCGACCTGGGGAAGGGTGAGGTCTTCAACATCGCAACTGGTCGCCGCACCTCACTCCTTGATCTTCTTGACACTCTGAAGGATCTTGTTGGGATAAACGTCAATCCACGGTTCAAAGATGCCCGGCGCGGCGATGTCAGGCACTCCGTGGCGGACATTACCCGGGCCCAGCGTGAAATGGGTTTCACTCCCCGCTACGATCTCCGGGAAGGACTTGGAGAACTACTGGAAATCAGTGAAGGAAGGTAAAAATAACATCCGGTGAGTTCTTCTTCACTCAAAAAAGATGATACTAGAACCTATCTCAAAAATAAGATTAGGGTTCAGGGCAAGGCGCGAAACGGTGAAAAAGCGGAGCATACACGTAGTATGTGAGCATTTTGAACTGTTTCACAACGCCGCCATGGGCACTTAGATTGTTTTTGAGATAGGTTCTACACAAATATACCTCAGGCAAGTCTGCTCGATAGAAGGAAGTGGTAGACTTTATCAGACGATTAAGTTCTGGGCGGTCATTTCCTCCGGTATGTTCAACCCGAGTAGAAACAGAACTGTGGGAGCTATATCCGAAAGCTTGCCACGTTCGATAAGCTGCTTTCCCTTTGAATCGCCGGCAACGTAGATTAACTCAACAGGATTAAGGGTATGGCTGGTCTTTGTCATATCGGTCTGATAATCGATCATTTGCTCTGAGTTGCCGTGGTCAGCGGTGATTAGTATGTGCGCATCAAGTTCGAGCAGACGATCGACAACCTTACCTACGCACTCATCCACGATTCCGATCGCTTTTGTCGCAGCGCTCATGTCCCCGGTATGGCCAACCATGTCACCGTTGGCGAAGTTCACAGCAATGAACCGGTAAGGATTGTCCTGTAGGCGCCTGAGTAGTTCGTCGGTCACGTTATACGCCTCCATCTCCGGGTGACTGGCAAAGGTAGCCGGGTCGAAACGGCTCGGGATGTCAACCTGGTCTTCGTTCTCGTAAGGTGTGGTAGCCTTGCCGTTGAAAAAACTGGTTACGTGCCTGAACTTCTGCGTTTC
>JAZFVY010000079.1:0-2119 GCA_036447975.1 Desulfobacterales bacterium | reverse complement strand
AACCCGGGACATCATTGAGGGTGTAATACATTTGACCCGGATGAAAGATAAGCGTGACAGTTTGGACCCTCTATCCGCTGAGGCCATAGTGCCTAAAACTGTTTCCGAGGCTGTTTCTAGACTAATTTCCAGGCTATCACTTAAGGACAAGGCTACTATTGCCAACATGACGGCAGATGAACTTGACACCCTCCATGTTACACTCGGTGGATATATCCGGCATTTTTTTCAGTTGTGGATGGGCAATAAAGAATTGATTGCATCCTGTCGCTTTGTGTCTAAAGGGGATGTGCCGAATGAAGACGTTGCTTCTATGGTTATTATAAGGGAGTTATGGGAGAAACTACGAAAAACCCATAAATTAAAAGTCGTTAAATAAGGATCATCTCCCGATTAGTTGTAGTTAATATTGAGGCCAAATAAGTCGGTTATCTCCAATTGAGTAGGTGTGATACCAGAGGGTACAAGGGGTCAAGGATCCAAGGGTTCGAGTGAAAGGCTAAAAAATTACAAACACTTGAATCCTTGCCCCCTGGAATCCTTGGACCCTCTTCTCCAACTAAATTGGAGAAGAACCACAATTGAAAGTTTTGTGCTAATACTTGGCATGAATCAATTTTTTAAAATAATCAGGATCTGTGAGCGGCCGCTGGAGGGAATATTTAGACAAAGCATTTTCGAAGCGAGAACAATCATAAATACTTTCATCGTTTAAATACATTTCGACATCTTCAAGAGATTGGGCCAAAACATTCAGAATATAATCACCTTCTTTTTCTGCCTTTGTATATAACCTCGATTTCCACTCATCAAAAGGTACATATTTAGATATGAATTTCATCTCAAGCAATAAATCAAATACTGTCCTGGCTGGTACAGGATCGTTTTGCACAACATTAAATACCTGCCCGAAAAGTGATGGTTTGCTTGCAAAAAGAACAATAGATTTAACCAAGAAGTCTACCGGAGTTATTTCAAATGCCCATTTGTCTTTATCAGGCGCACATTCAACCTTCATGCAGGCATCAACAATCATGGATTGAAAATCATTTGGATTTGATGCACCCGTAACACTATGATGTCCAATATTACCGGGACGATACAAACACACGGGCAACCCTCCTGAGACAGCTTCCCATATCAGTTTTTCAGCAACCCACTTGGCCTGGCCATATCCATTTTCTAATTTATCAGCAAAAGAATCGATATCACTGTTTTCCAAATAAATTGTTTTGTCTTCACCCGGAAATATACCGTTTGTTGATATGTAATGAATAGGTTTAGTTGCTGAAGTGCATGCAAATCGCAAGATCTCATGAGTACCACTTACTGCAGCCGGTTTGATTACAGCATAAGAGTAGACGTAATTCACAAGAGATGCACAATGAAAAATAAAATCAATTTTTTTTGCTAATTCATTAAATTGCTCAACCGACAATCCAAAATATTTGCTTGTTAAATCACCAGTAACAGGGATGATTCGTTCTTTTAATTTAGGGTTGTAAAGTTTATAATATTTTAAATTGTCGATAATACGATTTAATGCATCCTGTTGATTACCTTTTTTTATACGCACTAAACAGTAAACCTTTACATGATCTTTTGTCGTACGCAATATTTCTTCCAACAAGAACGCCCCCAAAAATCCCGTTGTTCCGGTTATAAAAATCGACTCTGCATCACGTACTGAATCTGGCTTCATCAAGGAAGCAGGCAAGATAGAAGGATCTAAATATGCATCCTCTCTGATTGAAATCTGCGGGATATCACGTTTCATTCCACTATTTATATATTGTACGAGTTCTTTGATTGTCGGATATTCATAAATATCTTTAACCATCAATTGATCACCAAATATTTCTTCGATGGCGACCGTTAACTCAACCGCCAATAGTGAATGGCCACCATAATCAAAAAAATTGGAATCATGATGAATCGTTCCCTTGTCTAAAAACAGAATGCGTTCCCACAACATGTTCATAACCTCTTCCTGTTTTTGCCGGGACGCATCTTTACCGAGCGTTATATCTTGAAAATCATACTCATATTTACGTGGAGGTGAAGGCAGCAGCTTGTGGTTGAGTTTCCCCGTGATTGGATTAATAGGAATATTATTCAA
>JAZFVY010000078.1:0-3442 GCA_036447975.1 Desulfobacterales bacterium | reverse complement strand
TAGGCAACATGATGGGCATTGAAATTACCGGTTGACCCGCCGAATTTGGCTGAAAAAGGAATAGTTTTTAATAGGTTTTTCTGTTTTGTTATTCGCTCGACAAACACATAAATCTCTTTGCCCAGACTTGTCGGTGATGCCGGCTGGCCGTGAGTACGGGCCAGCATGGGAACATCTTTCCATTGAATCGCTTTTGCATATAAATTTTCGACAATCTCATCCAGGCCCGGTTGCAAAATATCGAACCAGGCATCCTTTAGTGAACATGGTATGGCGGTGTTGTTAATATCCTGGGATGTTAACCCAAAATGGATAAATTCCTTGAAGTTATTCAATCCCAATGCATCAAATTTTTCCTTGAGAAAATATTCAACCGCCTTGACGTCATGATTGGTGACCATCTCGATATCTTTTATTTTACTGACATCCTCAGAGGAAAAATCTTTATAAACACCCCTTATGGGTTCAAACATGCTTTTGTCAAAATCGACGAGTTGAGGCAGCGGCAGATTGCATAACGCAATAAAATATTCCACCTCAACCATCACACGATATTTTATCAATGCACCTTCTGAAAAGTAGTCGGCAAGTTTTTCAATGGTCTTGCGATAACGGCCGTCAACAGGAGAAACAGCATTTAAAGATGAAAGTTCCATGGAATTTTCTCCGGATCGAAATCAGTTAAAATTATATGATTTTAATTAGTAAGTGCTCAGGTAACTTGCCACAAAGGCACCAAGACACCAAGATTATTGTATATTATGTTCTACTTTTTATAGCAATGCATGCTTTTCTTTCAGATAGGAGTGTAAATTTGATATATTTTTATTTCCTTTGTGTCTTAGTGGCTGAATAGTTACTTTCATTATACATTAAAGGGAATGTAAAATAATGCGCCATTAGTGTCAAGAAAAGTAAACACTAACCTTGCATAACCAACACGGCAAGAGTAAGAATAAACAAAATATAATTTAAGGTTTTATAGATTTTTCAACATTTCGGGCAATCTAACAAACTATACGAACAGCCCGACTTGCTTTCCAGGAGTTATTGTTATATGAATGTGCATGACGGATGTTTCGATTTCACTTAAATATTTTATGTTTACAAGAAGTTACAACTTAAAAGGGAAATTTTTATACGACAGTGCATGGGAGAGTCGAGCATCAATTGGAAGGGAAATATACGTCAAAATTGAAGAACATAACGGTAACATAACGGCAAAGAATTCACATGAAGGCAGAGCTGTATTTGCAATCAAACTACCTGCAGGTTAGTCATTTGTCACCGTCAAGCAATATCCAATTAGTGAGGACATAAAAAAATATGAAACAGAAAAACAATATTCAATCTTCAAACATCAAGAAACAATATTCAATATTGCTGGTCGATGATGATCTTCAAATTATTAATGTAATCGGTAAAAATCTTGAGAAAACAGGGTATCGGGTTACAACAGCGGATAGCGGTGAAAGAGCCTTTGAGTTATTGAACAAAACTCCTTTTGACCTGGTGATCGCGGACATGGTAATGGGGCAAATTGATGGAATTCAGGTATTGGAAAAGGCAAAAGAGCTGTATCCTGAAACCATGGTCATGATCCTCACAGGCTTAGGTGACTTGTCGTCCGCAATTAATGCTTTCAGACTCGGCGTTGATGATTACTTGCTCAAACCCTTGATGCTTGAAGAATTACATTTTCGTGTCGAGGATTGCCTAAAAAAGTTTGAGGATAAGAAAAAAATCAAGCTGGACGAAGGGAAGCTCAGATCGTCCAGGGAATATGCCCAAAACATAATAGACAGCTCCCTTGACATGATCGTATCCACAGACAATGAACGCAGGATAGTGGAGTTCAACCGGGCGGCCGAGAAAACTTTCGGTTACCGGAAGGAAGAAGTTCTTGGGAAAGATGTGAACTTACTCTACGCAAGCCATGAGGAATGGAAAAAGCTAAGGGAAAAAGCGCTCAAAATCGAAAATTTTGTTGGCGAAATAACAAACACAAGGAAAGACGGAAGTACCTTTCCAGCATTACTTTCCGTTGCATTCATGCGGAACAAAGCAGGTGATGCAATAGGTGCCGTGGGTGTTTCTCGAGATATTACCGAAATCAAGGAGACGCAGGAACAACTCGCCAGTGCAAAGGAGTCGGCGGAGTTTTATGCCCAGGAATTGAAGCAGTCACTTGAGGTTTCTGAATCACTTCGCTTTGAAATGGAGAAGGCAAAAAAGCAGGCCGAGGCCGCGGACCGCGCCAAAACAGAGTTTCTGGCCAGCATGAGTCATGAGATCAGAACACCAATGACCGCTGTAATCGGCATGTCCGATCTGCTCTGGGAGACCCCCTTGAGTTTTGAACAAAAGAGATTTCTTGATGCCATCCGATCGTCCGGCGAAAATCTGTTGCAACTCCTTAACGATATCCTCGATCTGTCCAAGGTGGAGGCCGAACAGGTCGATCTTGAAAAGACTCCATTTGATCTCATCAGTTTAGTCAGCGGTATCTGTGAAACCCAGGCTTTCCATGCTCGCAAGAAAAACCTCGAACTGGTGTGGTGGATCGCACCAGGGATCGAAACGCGGCTTAAAGGTGACCAGGTCCGTCTGGGTCAGATTCTGAACAATCTGATTGGAAATGCCATTAAATTTACCGAAAAGGGAGAGTTGTTTGTCAAAGTTAGACAGCATGAGGTTTCTGACCAGACAATAGCAGAGGATGCAGATTCAGGTCAGAAACTGGATAAGGGCAGGACCGTTGAACTATTGTTTTCCGTGACCGACACCGGGATCGGCATACCACCTGATAAATGGGAAGTCATCTTTGACCGGTTTACACAAGCCGACTCTTCCTCCACCCGTAAATACGGCGGCACCGGGCTCGGTCTGGCCATCTCGCGCAGGCTGACAGAACTCATGGAAGGCCGTATATGGGTTGAAAGCAAGGTTGGGCAGGGGAGCACTTTTTACTTTACGGCCAGATTCGAGGCCCAATCTGATAAAAAGTACATTCAAACCCCCGAGGCCGATATAACCAATGTAAAGACTTTGATAATAGATGATAATGCTTCAAACCGTATGGTTCTCTCTGAAATGGTTTCCAGGTGGGGGGCGCTGGTGACGGAGAAAGAAGATGGAAAGCAGGGACTTGCTGAAATGAAACGCGCAAATGATGCGGGCGATCCATACGACATAGTTCTGCTTGACTCCCAGATGCCGGGACTGGACGGATTTCAGGTAGCAGAGTATATTAAAAAAGATCCAGTTCTTTCAGGCGCTGTAATTATGATGCTCACCTCAGGTGATCGAAAATTTGTTAATGAGAAGCCGGCTGCAGGACATTTTTTATATGATTTGTTACCGAATTATTAATTCATGGTATTACTTTGGGAGAAAATGGAAGCTTGTGGAAGCCATGAATCATGATTTTGATATTTTTGGC
>JAZFVY010000077.1:0-4393 GCA_036447975.1 Desulfobacterales bacterium | reverse complement strand
GAAGTGAGGAATTGTCATCCACCTAATAGCGTTCACCTGGTGAACAAAATTCTTGATAATTTCAAGTCCGGATCAAAAGATTCTGCCGAGTTTTGGATCGAGCTGGGAGATAAGTTCATCTACATCAGATACTTTGCCGTACGGGATTCGGAAGGCAATTACAGAGGCACACTCGAAGTAAGCCAGGATCTGACAAAAATTCGCGGTCTTAAAGGGCAGAGGCGTCTTTTGGACTGGGATTAGCCCGTATCCCCCACTAAACAAAGGTTTGAAGACTAAATGAGGTGAGAAATGGAAGACTATTTGAATAAAGGAATCAAAGAGATCATCGATCAATTTCCTGAAGTAGAAAATATCCTCAATGAATATGACATCGGATGTGCTCCATGTAGCGTTGGCACCTGTCTTTTAAAAGATATTGTAGAAATACATATTTTGCCTGCGGATAAAGAGCAAGAGTTGCTGGGGAAAATCGCCAAAACTCTATATCCTGACAGAGAAATAAAGATACCCCGGATTGAAAGGAAAATTGAGACTGAACCAAAAGAAATAAAGTACTCCCTTCCTATGAAAGAGCTGGTTGATGAACATGTTTTAATAAAAAGATTGGTCGCATTAATACCGGAAGTTGTTGCAAATCTTGATGTGGATTCGGAAGAAGGTAGACAACTGATTCTCGATGCTGTCGATTTCATACGGTTTTACGCTGATAAATACCATCATGCCAAAGAGGAAGAAATACTTTTTAAGTATTTTGATGAAAATTTAGATATCCTGAAAGTTATGCATGAAGATCACACGCAAGCTAGAAATCATGTTAAGGCCGTACTTGAAGCGCTTGGAAGGAAAGATAAAGCAGCAATTTCTAAACACCTGACCGCATATGGAGAGCTTCTTAACGAGCACATCAAAAAAGAAGACGAAATCCTGTATCCATGGATGGACAAGAATCTTACCATCACACAAATTGGGGATCTATTCTCCAAATTTAAGGAGACAGACGAAAAAATTGGATATTCGCCTTCAAAATATGAAGAGTTTATTAACAAGCTAGAAGAAAAATTTAAACAAAAGGAGGTATGAACATGCAAGCCTTTGAAGTTTGAACCTGCATTATTTACGGCATGTTCCATAACAAACTTTGACGGTCTCGTAAAAAGTCCAACTTCTGCGTTGTGCTGCATTTCGTAATCATTCAACGTACGATAAGTACGCCTCATGATTACAAAATTTGCACGCCTTAAATTTGAACTTTTTTCGAAACCGTCTAAATCGGATTTTTTACGAGTTCACAAACTTAAATAAAGAAAAGGAGAATCAGCAATGATCAAACGGATTGAACTTTTTAAGGAAAGTGGTTTTGATGACAAGACAATGAAAACATTTTTAGTCCACGACTCCCCGTATTTCAAGGTGTTAAACTTCAATTTCAGTGCCGGTCAGGAGCTTCCCTTGCACGCCCATGACATCGAAGGCCAGCTGAGTATCGTCGTACTTGAAGGAACCGGTTCTTTTCTGGGGAAAGATAACAGTGAGTTCCCCGCTAATCCAGGGGATGTCCTGATTTCTGATATCAGCGAACCCCACGGTGTCCGGGCCGAAAGTCAAATGCGTGTTCTGGTGACCATCGCGCCGCCGATATAGCCGTACAGACCTGACCCGATCTCCTCCATGTACTGGTGCTTTGCTATCACAAGAATAACAGAAAACCTTTTCTCTTTGTAAATTATATTAGCGATTTTCCGCAATGGCTCGAATAACACATGTTGCAGACTTTCTGGGTCTGCGAAAAAGTACGGTCGGCATGCTGTTTATGGTCATCCTGGTTGGCATGGGAGAGCGGATGGCCGAGCGGTTTTTGCCGATTTACTTAATCGCTCTCGGAGGCGGCGCCGTATCCATCGGTGCACTAAACGGCCTTGACAATCTTCTATCAGCACTCTATTCCTTCCCCGGCGGTTACCTTTCCGACCGCATCGGCACAAAACGCGCCCTGCTTGTATTCAATATCGGCGCCATGTTTGGATTCTGCGTGGTCATATTAATTCCTGCATGGCAGGCTGTTCTGGTGGGTGCGGTCTTTTTCCTGTCATGGTCTGCAATCTCATTGCCCGCAACCATGAGCCTTATTGCACGCGTCTTGCCCATGAAAAAGCGAACCATGGGAGTTTCCATGCATTCCCTGGTGCGAAGAATCCCCATGGGGCTTGGACCGATTCTGGGGGGCCTGTGTATTGGTCTGTGGGGTGAGCGTAATGGTATCCGGGCGGCCTTTGTGTGTGCCTTTCTGTTATCTCTGGTGGCAACAGCCCTGCAACAGGTTCTCATCGAAGACGAACCGCCACACCCCTCAAAACGTAAGCGATCTTCAGCACCGGAAAAGAATCCGCTAAAGCTTTTACGGCACATGAGCCCGTCGCTCAAACGGTTGCTTATTTCCGATATTCTGGTTCGGTTCTGTGAACAGATTCCTTATGCTTTTGTCGTGGTGTGGTGTATGAAAACAATTGTAAAACCGGTTACGGCTTTCCAGTTCGGCATTTTAACAAGTATTGAAATGGCCACGGCATTTCTCGTTTATATTCCGGTCGCCTATTTTGCAGATAAAAGCACAAAAAAACCATTTATTGTAACAACATTCATTTTCTTTACAACCTTTCCAATCGTCCTGATGTTCTGCCAATCGTTCACATGGTTGGCCCTCGCATTTATTCTGCGCGGTTTTAAGGAATTTGGTGAACCAACGCGGAAAGCACTGATTATGGATCTTGCACCCGACGACCGTAAAGCAGCCATGTTCGGTCTTTATTACCTATTGCGCGATATTGTCGTATCCGCAGCAGCGTTTGGTGGCGCTTTCCTGTGGAAGATTGGACCGTCCGTAAACTTCCTGACTGCATTTTCTTGTGGCATACTGGGTACGGTCACCTTCATACTTTGGGGAAGTGAGCTGTCCGATGTCGGATCGTGAGCGTTTGGCCCTGATGATCCGCTACGCCAACAATTTTAAAAACATCGAAGTCGGTATCAAAAAAATCGATTCAATTAAAATCGAAAATCCTTCCAGTCAGTAAAAACTATATACTCTCTCGGGAAAAGGGAAAGTCGATCACCCGGATGAATAACCGACGCTATGGGAACGGCCCTGTGATTGACCATGGCCAGCTGAACCATCTCCAGGGGAATATTAAAGCGCGCCAGTACATCTATCAATGGCGTTGGCACGTCGAGGCCAAATAGGATTGGAATATCATACTGATCTTCCATCGTCTTTTTAAGTGAACCGAACAGGTGGAGTTGAGTGTTGGAACTCATGAGCCTTTCCTTGAATGTATTGAGTAGCGGTTTAGGATAGCTGTTTTGCAAACCGCCTTCGGCAATCTTGCCAAGAGAGTTAAAAAGTACGATACATTGAGTAGGTTTCCTTTGGCTGCACACGAACGAAGGGAACTTGCTCAATATTTTATTTTAATTTTAATCATACAACGCAGAAGGGTTTTTGAAACCGTTTCTAGTGTATTGATCCGATCAAATCATAAATCATTCGCGACACACGAGGGCCTACAAATCTGAGTTGCTCTGGTAATTCACACCCGGAAAAAATCGAGTTGAATGATTCACTTCTTAGCATTAAATACCACAATGTGTTTATCAATCAATAATTAGCACCACAATGTGGTACTGTCAACCTTTTTTTGAAAAACAAAAAGCGTTTATATTGAAAGACAAGTCTTACTTCTTCTGGCAGTTAAGGAGGCTTTGGATATAAGTAAAAAGCCGTGCTGGGAGATAATAAAATGTTCTATGGAAACAAGACAAAAATGTCCGGCATGGGAATTTAAGGCAGGATATCTTTGCTGGTTTATAAATGGGACAGTATGCGAGGGAAAAGTGCAAAGTAATATCGATTTTTCTAAAACAATTCGACCTTTTGACTTAAGTCAAGGAAATGGTTTCTATTATAAGGTAAAAGACGGTGAAGCCGACATCGGTTATGCATGTGTTGAACCGGATGTCGTCTGGTCGGATGTGATCACGGAGAAAATCGAACCGCTTCAAAGAGGCACCCTTGTATCGATGGCCGGTGTTATGTGCCTGGATACGGGTGCCCTGACGCATGAGCAGATCGGATATTCGCCTACAAAACATGAAGCGTTCATTAAGAAATTAGATGATAAATTTAAGTCAAAGGAGGTATGAACATGAAAGCTATTGAAGGATGTCCAGGTTCACAAATACTAGATTTTAAAGAAAAAGATGATAAAGTTACTGAAGAAACAATCGGTACGGTTGAGTCCCAGCTGAGGCAGTGGCCCATACAATTGCATCTTATTTCTCCGACGGCCCCTTATTATCAGGAATCAGATGTGCTCCTTGCCGCAGATTGTGTGGC
>JAZFVY010000076.1:0-2437 GCA_036447975.1 Desulfobacterales bacterium | reverse complement strand
TCAAAGGGCAGACAGGTCTATGTTGAAGGTAAAATCCAGACTAGATCGTGGGAAAAGGACGGCATTACCAGATACACGACGGAAATTGTTGCATCTGATGTGCAGTTCCTTGGGGGCAGGGATTCTGCCCGTGAGGGAATGCCGCCTGAGGATACATCCGACTTGGTCGGACCGGATCCGTCGATTCCGGACAAGGGAGAGGATGATATACCTTTTTAGATCGACGTTTTATACCACAAGCTATGATCGGCAGGCAATAAATCTTGTGACGGCATAAAAGGAGCGGACTGATTATTGCAGTGCTGTCTAAAATTAGAGACCTTTGAAAAATGCTCAATTTTGTTCAAGTTCAAGGAAGGTGAAAATTTTAACCACAGGAATACATGGGGTATTTTGAGGATAAAAATTTGAGCCTGACACAGAAATTGGGCAAAAGGGGGCGTTTTGCAAAGGTCTCAATTAGAAAGCACTGTCATAATACAAGACATTTCAGGGTGTGCTGTCTTCCTCAATCTTGTCAGGCTCTTTTCTGTCAGACTCTGTGGTGGCGCCCTTGAAATTTTTTATGGCTTTACCCATACCTGCCCCTATTTCCGGAAGTTTCCCGGCGCCAAAAATAATCAGAATAATAACAAGTATTATAATAAGTTCCGGCATTCCAATTCCAAACATACAATCCTCCTATGTATCAGGTCTGGTCTCTTTCAGCTCCTGTAAAAGCTGCACGAACTCTTTTGATTTTAGATAGCTATCGATGACACCGTGATAATCTATCCACTTCTTCCAGACTTCGAGCCAGGCCTCATTGTGCCAGTAACATGCAGGATCTCCCTTTCCTGTAAGCCGTCTGATGTAATCGACATATTCTTCCGAACAGCCTTCACAAAAGCGGTATGGCAACCTTAAATCGCGTGTATCACTTTTCTTACTCTGTATATCAGGATCTACCTGCGTGCCGCACTTTTCACACTTGAAAGCGCAGTGGATGCACTGAAAAACCTTCTGAACAGCTATAATCTTACGCTTTTTGATAATTTCAGCTTTTTTCTCTTTGTCATGCTGAATTTTGTCATCAAGTTGGATTATTTCAGCCACGATAGACCTGATAAATTGAATGAGTTGATAAAACAACTATTATAGCTGGTTTCAAAGCCAACTGGGTTTTGGAACCAGTTGTAACGCCGTTCATAGAGCTTTCTATAGGGACTAGCGTTCCAAGTCCTTAAGATTTAATATAACACCATGCAATTTGGGTGTCAAACTATTACGGACTGCTGAAAACACTTTTTTATCTATTACCTAAATCCTGCAAGCGTCGAGTTTGCCGCCCCGATGAAATCGGCGCTCCCGAACGGTAAACAATCTTGAAAATATCTTGAGAAAGTAACTCATTTATTTTGATGAAGGAACTCTCTGTTTTAACTCACTCAACACGCTGTATATATTTATAAATTTATTCTCCTTCAAGATTGTTTGTGCAGGTTTTAGGTATTACTTGTAAATAGGCTTTACTCATGATAATTATTCTGGCTAATAGTCAGCCCTACAGCTGCTCTGGAGAACTTTAACCCTTAAACTGTCTTCGGCGTAATTCTGCAGTAAAAATGTAATCATATCTTAAGCGACAATATTTTCAAAAAGCTAAATTGTTGCTTCATGAGAAATTCGGGCTGAGCATAGAGACTTTTGAAAAATGCTCAATTTTGTTCAAGTTCAAGGAAGGCGAAAATTTTAACCAAAGGAATACATTTAGTATTTTGAGGATTATAATTAGAGCCTGACACAGAAATTGGGCAAAAGGGGGCGTTTTGCAAAGGTCTCGGCATATACAGAGAAAGGACCCTGATTTATGGATGAAAAATTTCAAACCAACGGACTTCCGGCTTTGATAGGAAGCCTTCCCTTATATGATCACGAAGAAGCTGTTAAACTGGTTTTCAAGCATACGCCTGAAATTCCTGTATGGGTTCAGCTTCCAACGTACAAACAAGAAGGGATGATTGCACAATTTCTTCCGGGCTTTCCGGGCCTAGTAACGGAAGAAGACAGGGCCTTTATCGATACCGCCAATGAAAATTTTGATGCTGATCTTCTTCGATTCTACGAGGATTACTTGGCGGTAGAGGAGGGACAGACGGATCTTGACGATTCGAGATTTGTCCTGAAAGCCGATACTGCCGGGGGATTTTTTGCGCTTATGAAGCATCTTCAGTCCCTTTCCGATCCCCCGAAGGCCATCAAAGGTCAAATAACAGGCCCCATAACGTTCGGTTTGGGGGTAGCCGATCAGAACGGAAAAGCCATCTTTTATAACGAACAGTTAAGGGACGCGGCAGTAAAGCTATTAGCTAAAAAAGCCAGATGGCAGGTTAGAAAGCTATCAGAATTCGGGCGCCCGGTAATTATTTTCTTCGATGAGCCTGCGCTGGCCGGGTTT
>JAZFVY010000075.1:0-4579 GCA_036447975.1 Desulfobacterales bacterium | reverse complement strand
GGATTAGCCTTACCTTTGGTCTCCTTCATAACCTGGCCCACGAAAAAGCCCAAGAGCTTGGTTTTTCCGTTTTTATATTCTTCAACTTCCTTTGGGCAACGAGAAATCACCGCTGATACAACTTCGTCAATAGCAGATACGTCCGTAACCTGAACAAGGCCTTTCTCTTCAACGATTTCCTTTGGAGGCTTGCCTGTTTGTGCCATTTCATTAAAGACGGTTTTGGCAATTTTGCCGCTGATGACGCCATCATCAATGAGTTTGAGGAGACTTGCAAGATTGTGAGGGGATATCGGGGATTCATTTATCGATTTTCCTTCAACATTTAAAAGTCCCAAAAGTGATCCCATGACCCAGTTGCTCACCTGTTTGGGATTTGGGAACTTATCTACGCATGCCTCAAAGTAGTCTGCAAGTTCGCGGCTTGATGTCAGAAAGGTAGCATCGTAAGAGGGGAGGCTGTATTCAATGGAAAAGCGCTTCTTTTTTTCATCCGGGAGTTCAGGGAGGGTTTTTTTTACGGCATCGATCCAATCTTCATCTATAACAAGGGGAAGAAGATCCGGGTCCGGAAAGTAGCGATAGTCATGTGCTTCTTCCTTACTTCGCATGGATGTGGATCTGTTTTTATCAGGATCCCACAGCCTTGTTTCTTGAACCACGTGACCACCATCTTCTAATATTTCCTTTTGCCTATCGATTTCGAAATGAAGTGCCTTTTCAACATGCTTAAAAGAGTTCAGGTTTTTTAATTCTGTGCGTGTTCCGAGGGTTTCAGATCCTTTGGGTCTTATGGATATATTTGCATCACACCTGAAACTTCCTTCTTCCATGTTGCCGTCACAGATGCCGATGTAGCGGACAATCGATCGCAGCTTCCTGAGATAAGCTCCTGCTTCTTCGGGCGATCTGATGTCCGGATTGCTTACGATTTCAATCAAAGGAACTCCGGTACGGTTGAAATCGACCATGCTGAGGGGTCTGTCAGGATCATGGCCTAGTTTGCCGGCATCTTCTTCCATGTGTATTCTGGTAATTCCGATTCTTTTTTTATCATGGTTTGATTCGATTTCTATATATCCATTTTCGCCAATCGGCAGTTCGTACTGGGAAATCTGGTATCCTTTAGGAAGGTCGGGATAGAAATAGTTTTTGCGTGCAAACCTGCTTTCCCGGCCGATTTGGCAGTTTGTCGCAATGGCCATACGCAGTGTAAATTCAACAACCTTTTTATTGAGAACAGGGAGTACGCCGGGCATACCCAGGCATACGGGACAGGTGTGCGTGTTGGGCGGCGCTCCGAATGATGTTGAACAGCTGCAAAAGATCTTTGTTTTGGTCTTGAGCTGGGCATGAACTTCAAGCCCAATAACAGGTTCGAATTCCATTTTTTGATCCTATTATTTGGTTACACTTAAAAGTTACGTTGTATTATAAAATGCAGAAAAAATTTAATTATACCTGAAGCGGGAATTTTTATAAAAAGCTAACGTGTTTCCCAAATTGCGAATTTTGTATGATTGCTAAAAAATAGTCAAGCCATTTTGAAGTATTTGCCGGATGGAAACAAGATCGGTATTTTATTTTGACAAATCAGGCTCTGAAAGAATATATGTAATAGAACCCAACCCGAATTTCTCGTGCTGAATTTATCTCTGCCTTTATTAAGATTAAATGAAAGAGGGGTATAATGAAATATTTCTTGTGTGTTCTTGGAATGGTGATGGTCGTGGAAGGGCTTCCATATTTTGCATTTCCTGAAAAAATGAAGTTTTGGGTACACAAAATACTTGAAATGCCGGACAATGTCCTGCGAAAATTCGGCTTTGTGCTTATGCTGGTGGGATTGGGGTTGGTTTACATAGGAAAACAATAAACCTTTTCAATTAAATAAACACAATTATATTAACATGTTTGCATTGCAAGACTACAACTATGACCTTCCAGATGAATTTGTTGCCCAGAAACCGGTGGATGAGCGTGACCGGTCAAAACTTCTTTTCCTTCATCAGGAAACAGGCAAGCTGTCACACCATCAGTTTTACGAAATTTATGATCTTCTTTTCTCTTCAGATATACTGGTTGTTAACAACACGGAGGTGCTTCCGGCACGACTGATCGGTAAAAAGGAGACAGGGGGGAGGGCAGAGGTTTTAATTTTAGACTATCCAGGCGAGTGTAAAAGCCAGACAGATGGCGGCGGGTTTGTCTGCCAATGCCTGATAAAAACTTCAAGAAGACCAAAGCCAGGCACGCCATTTTTTTTTAATCAGTTGTTGAAAGCTGAGGTTATCAACGGCCGAGACGGAATATATAATTTAAAATTTTCATACAAAGGTGATTTTGAAAGCCTTCTATACCGGATAGGCAATGTGCCCCTTCCTCCTTATATCAAGAGGGATATGGATGATATCGCATGGGATGACAGAACATCTTACCAGACCGTATATGCTTCTCAAAAGGGAGCGGTTGCCTCACCAACAGCAGGACTCCATTTTTCAGAAGAGCTCCTTGAAAAACTGACAGAAAAAGGTGTCAGGATCGTTGAAATTACCCTGCACGTGAGTTACGGTACTTTTTTGCCGGTAAGGGTGTCGGATATAAGAGACCACAGAATCCATTCCGAATGGTACTTTATCTCAAAAGAGACGGCGGATATTATTAATCGTGCCAAAGGAAACGGCAGCCGCATACTGGCCGTTGGAACTACATGCATGCGCACTCTGGAGTATGGGTCGGATAACAACGGAATCGTTGTTCACGGCAGCGGAAGCTGCGACCTTTTCATATACCCCGGATACAGGTTTAAAGTTGTAGATGCATTGATCACAAATTTCCATTTGCCCAAATCGACACTATTAATGCTTGTATCTGCTTTTGCAGGTCGCGAAAAGGTACTGAATGCATACCAGGCTGCCATCAATAAAAGATACAGGTTTTTCAGTTATGGAGATGCTATGTTAATAGCATAGTTAAAGAACTAAACTGTTACATTATGTTTAATTTCGAGATAGTTTCGGCATCTAAAACAACAAAGGCAAGAGCTGGACTATTGCAGACAGCTCACGGAGTCGTTGAGACACCAGTCTTCATGCCTGTAGGAACCCTTGCCACAGTTAAATCCCTGTCGCCAGAGGAACTCCTGGATTGTGGTACACAGATCATCCTTGGAAATACCTATCATTTGTATCTCAGACCTGGATGTGAAGTGATCCGTTGCTTTTCCGGTCTCCACGGTTTTATGCATTGGGATCGGCCTATTTTAACGGACAGCGGCGGGTTTCAGGTCTTTTCTCTTGCAAAGCTTCGCAAAATTAACGAAGAGGGTGTTATATTTCAATCCCATATCGACGGTTCAGAACATATTTTGACTCCTGAAAAGTCGATTGAAATTCAAATCAGTCTCGGGTCGGATATCATTATGTGCCTGGACGAATGTATAAAATATCCTGCCGGCCGGGATTATACCAGAGATGCCCTTGAACTTACCACGCGCTGGGCAAAAAGATGTAAAAAAGCCTGGGAAAACAATGGGGGAAATGCCCTGTTCGGTATTGTTCAAGGTGGAATGATGAAGGATCTAAGAGAAATTTCAGCAGATGCTCTGGTTGAAATAGGATTCAACGGTTATGCAATAGGCGGTCTCAGCGTTGGGGAACCAAAAGATATCATGCTTGAAATGGCGGATTTTACCCTTCCGAGACTTCCTGATAATAAACCGAAGTATGTCATGGGAATCGGAACTCCCGAGGACCTCATAGAGCTTGTCACCCTCGGCGCGGACATGTTCGACTGTGTCATTCCCACCAGAAACGCCAGAAACGGCCAGATGTTCACAAAATACGGCACAATAAATATCTGTAATTCAAGTTTCAAGTATGATACGGAACCGATAGAATCCGGATGTAAGTGTTATACCTGCCGGAATTACTCCAGAGCCTACCTGCGACACCTTTACATGGCTAAAGAACTTCTTGCTTATCGTTTAAATACGATTCATAATATTCATTACTATATAAGCCTTATGAAGTGTATGCGAAGGGCAATATGCCAAGGGGAATTTGATGGATTCAGAAAGGATTTTTATAAAAAAAGGATGTGTGAGAAAGATCCAAATAGAAGTTGAAAAAAACTCTAATTTCAATATAAAATAAAAATTGTATATTATCTTTAGGAGGTGAATAGAATCATGAAAGAAAAAGTTCAGGCAGTATTAAACAAGATCAGGCCCATGTTGCAGGCTGACGGCGGAGATGTGGAACTTGTGGATGTGGAAGACGGGGTGGTCAGAGTACGCTTGCAAGGCGCATGTGCCGGATGTCCCATGTCCCAGATGACACTTAAAAACGGGATAGAAAAGTTGTTGAAAAATGATATTCCTGAGGTTCAATCCGTTATATCCGCCGACTGATTCGGTTTAAAGTAGAGACCTTTGCAAAATGTTCAATTTTGTTCAAGGTCAAAGAAGGCGAAAATTTTAACCGTAGGAATACATTGAGTATTTTGAGGATTAAAATTTGAGTCTGACGCAGAGATTGGGCAAAAGGGGACGTTTTGCAAAGGTCTCAAGTATTCATAT
>JAZFVY010000074.1:0-3282 GCA_036447975.1 Desulfobacterales bacterium | reverse complement strand
CGCAGCCTGTTCAGTTTGATTTTTTATCAGCATCTTTTGAGCATATTCAAAGGATGATTCAGGGAAAAAATGCAGCGGTTCTGACATTCCCTGCCAAAAGAGTTCGAGAAAATTTTTTAGAACATCTTTGGAGTTTGTTGCGCAAGCAAATTCCCAGGCAGTATCTTTACATATCAGAAAACTTTTGGCAGGATATTTATCTTCATCCAATATATTAAGAATAAGATGATATATCCATGTATTTAATAGATATTTCGGTTTTATATTAGCATATCGGATCTGGATAAGACCGTGCTCATGAATATCAGTAAGGCGGCCAAAAAGATTATAATCAGCAATGTCAAGGTCAATGTCAAGGTCATCAAAAGGTTCGCCTTTTAAGTGTTTTTTTGTTTTCCTGACAAAAGCTTCCGCATCCACGCTCATTTCATTGAAGACATAGTCGCCGACGTTGCCGTGGGGGAGTTGCCCCATGGCCTTTTGAAGAGACAGGGAATCGTTCAGGTCAGATCCGGAAGGTCTGTTTTCCACAAGATCCTGCCCGATCAGGTACTTGTCCAGATTGTCCAAACTGAATTTTTCCCTTTCATCGGATACTGGTATTGTTTCATAAAGGCAAATTCCAAGGCGCTTTTCAAGGAGAAACCTGGCAGGATTGCCGAAAAAAGCGCATAAATTATCAATGTCCAGTTTTTTCCATTCCTGGTTCGGCCCGGTCAGTTTGGCTGAAATCAAAGAGGGAATTTCTTTATGGTCATCATATATGTTGCGTCTGGCAATAAAATTCTCCCGGGAATAACTGAACAGCTTGTTATTGACTTTATAATATTCAGGGGAAAATGCCTGAAGTCTGTGAAGTGTCACCACGCGCTCCTCTGAAAGACCGAATCCTTCTTTAATATAATCAATGAGTTCGCTTACAAGGACTGACGGAGGGATCAGGGAGTTATCCTTGATGCTCTGACCCACATAACTGATATAGAATTTTTTTCTGGCTGATACCAGGGCTTCGAGGAAGAGATACTTGTCGTCATTTCTTCTGGACCGGTCTCCTATCCTGGGATTTATTTTCATCAGATCAAAGCCAAGTGTTTGCGATTCCCGCGGAAAGGCATCCGTGTTCATACCCACAAGGCAGATGACATTAAACGGTATGCTTCTCATGGGGAGCATGGCGCAAAACGTCACGCCGCTTGAAATAAAACCTGCTCCAAAATGTTCATGTTTAAGAAGATTGCCCAAATAGGATCTTACAACTTCAATTTCGATGAGTTTATCAAAGCCGGACAAGCTTTCCTGTTTTGACATGTCATCCAGAATTTGTCGCAGTACCCGTATTTCCTGTTCTGCATCCTCATCCAGAGCGAAAAACTGCTCGAGGATTTCAACTAGGGTCGTATGCCATCCGCTTAATGTTCGGACCTGATCAAGGGAGTCGATGCAGGTAAAAACCAGATCTAAATATTTCAGGAATTTCCCCAGAACCTTTCCTTCATCTCCCTCGATATGATCATAAGGGAGAATTCCGGAAAACATTTGACGATCGAAACCCGGCATTGCATAGCCTAATAGGAGTCTATCAATGCCGGCTTTCCAGGTGTTTTCGGAAAAACCAGGAAGTCCCATCTTACGGCGGCTTTCAGCATCAATTCCCCAACGGATATTTGTTTCTTTAATCCAGCGCTCGGCAATTTCGATGTCCGAATCAGCCAAACTGAATTTTTCTTTTATACTCGATGATTCCAGAAGCGCCATAACACTGATAGGGCCCAGCCTGCTGTCTTTTAGATCCAGAATTGACATAAATCCGTCGATGACACGGCTTTCTTTTCTGACGCTCTGGTCTGCAATGGTAAAAGGGATCCGCAACGCTTCATCTGTCTGGCCGTCAAACACGGCCTGGACGAAAGGTGCATACAATTCGATGTCTGGTGCCATGACGATGATATCTTTTGGCATAATATCAGGGTCTTCTTCAAACATGGCAAGTAGGTTGTCGTGAAGAACCTCGATCTCCCGCATGGGACTGTGGCAGGAATGTATTTGTATGGAAGTGTCAAGATCAGTAACAACAGTTTTTTTACGATCTATCAATTGCAAAATATCCGACTGGATCTCTGAAAGCATGTTATGCCCGTACTTATCTTCGAACTGCTCGTATATCCGGAAGTCCAATCCGCTGATCATTGAAAAGAAATTTCTACCCAAGGTTCCCATGGAAGAGAGTAGCCGGTTTCCCTTCTCCAAGTAAAGCTCCTCCGTGGTGCCATTGGATTGGGCATATTTCCCCTGTATCTTTTTTATCTCCCTGTCGGAAACAATATCCTCCCAGTACTCTCTGCATGGATTCATCAGAAAAAGATTAACCTGGGTGAGTTTCGAGATTTGTGCAAATGTCTCAAGATAAAAAGGTGGCAAATAGGATATTCCGAATATGGATACCCGATGTGGAAAATTCTCTATTTCATGGGATTGTTTTCTAATCTTTTCAAAAAGGGCTTTTCGCAGCCAAGCCTGATGCATTTTTTCCTTACCTGATGAAAGCTTTCGCCATAGATTCGCCTGCCAGTGGTCTTCCTTCCCCCTTTCCCATCCGAAAATCATATCAGGCCGAAAAACTAAGTACTGGTCAAACAGATCGGCTATTTTTTGTGATATCTGAAACAGCCTCATACCCTTTGTATCATCCGCAAGATAACTTTCAAGGCTGTCAAAACCCGGCAACTGAATACATTCAGGAAGGATCTTCATGATTCTGAATGTCATTGTAACAGGGTCAAACGGGGATTCATCAGGTAAAACCGGAATCAATTTATTAAACATTTCCTGCAAAAATGCATTGGGAAAGGGAAAAGCGCAGTTGGCACAAATCCCGCTGTGCCTGGCAAGCTCCATGGAAACCCAACGCTCCATTCCTCTGCTCTGGACAACAATGATTTCAGTAGAAATCGGAGAAGACAGGGGTTCTCTGAAGATCATTGCCAGTTGTTCAGCCAAGATCTCCAGTCGGTTGCTTGTAAAAATATTAAGACCTTGCATGGATAGTCTAACTCTTGCCCCCCTTCCCTCTGAGACCTTTACAAAACGCCCCCTTTTGTCCAATTTCTGTGTCAGACTCAAATGTTAATCCTCAAAATACTTAATGTATTCCTGTGGTTAAAATTTTCGCCTTCCTCGAACTTGAACAAAATTGAACATTTTTCAATGGTCTCCCTCTTTTGGCGGAATGTGGCTCATTGCATGTTCGGCCATGGCGGTAATGGTCAGACTCGGATTTACACC
>JAZFVY010000073.1:0-10931 GCA_036447975.1 Desulfobacterales bacterium | reverse complement strand
GGCTTCTTCAATTGCCTTTATATTTCTAGGCCGTTCAACTTTTTTAAGATATTCCAGTTCCCTTTTCAGGTCCTCATATCCTTCTCTTGTAATGGGTGTCCTTTCCAATGTATTCCTGCCTGCCCCGTAGGTCCGATAGATCGTACCGGAGCGGTTAAAGTTTCCGTCTTCAACGTGTTCTTTGTAACTTAAATTCCTATTTGACTTGCCGTATTTCGTTACTCAACTCAGCTAATTCGTCGACTATATTGTTCCGTTTAACAATTAACGTGGCTTTTTTAAAAGAAATCACAGAATCTTTTGGTATGTACGGGTTGTTAGGATCTGATAATATATTTGAGATTTCATCCCAACATTCTCTATAAAAACCGTTCTTTCCAAAAAACAAATCTGGTTTATGTCTATAAATATCCACGATTTCACTTATTTGCTTGATATTATGCTTTTCGCACACTCGCAATAGAATCTGTCTTGTTTTCTCGCTAAAAGAAAAAGTTTCTAATAAATTTTTCATTTATCTGTCTTCTATAAGTAACTTCTCAATAAGTGATGGGGAATAAGATGATAAAAGGCTCCAGAATTTATTGAGAAATTACCTCTATTCATCAAAACTATTTGAATCAATTAACTATTTTTCTCAACTTTCCCGAGCCCTTAAAAGTAACAACCTTTCTGGGCCCTAACATCAAATCCTCTCCGGTTGCCGGGTTCCTTCCACGTCGTTCCTTTTTGTCCTTGACACAAAATTTACCAAAACCACTGATCAGGACATCTTCGCCGGACTCTAGAGTCTGTTTCATGATTTCCAAAAGGGCTTCGACTGTTTTGGTGGATTTTTTGAGTGTGAAACCGTTTCTGGTTCTTACTTCTTCGATGATTTGAGCTTTCGTAAGTGCCATGGTTGGTTGCTCCTTTTATGATATGTTGGATGTTGGATTATACCATTACAGTGAAAATACTTTTAAATGTTGATTGTGTCAAGAAATTAAATATGTTATAGACCTACCGGACTCAATTTCATTTCAAGTATCGTATCAGGGTAAAAAATGAGAATTATAGATTATAAGAAACTTACAAACCTCAAATGGTTAAATATGTTTAATGTGTTATATATTGATAAAAATGGCGATAATAGGATTTGGCAAGTTGCTTCGAGAGCAAAAGAGCCAAAATGTGTGACAGGTAGTTTTGCAAAACCCGATGCAGTTATCATTGTTCCATTTCATAAATCTAAAGAGAAGATGGTCATAACCAAAGAATACAGGGTGCCATTAGCAGATTATGAATATGGTTTTCCGGCAGGACTTATTGATGAAGGGGAAACGATTCAAGAAGCGGCTCGTCGTGAATTAAACGAAGAGACGGGTTTAGAGCTAACCCATTTCATAAAAGTTGGCCCGCAGATATTTTCTTCTGCGGGAATGACTGATGAATCAATTTCAATGGTCTATGTGGAATGTGAAGGTGAACCTTCAAGGGACGGTAATGAAGAATATGAGGACATAGAAGTGGTCTTTATTTCCCAAAAAGATGCTGTTCAGTTATGTAATGACTCGTCTCTAAAATTCGATGCAAAAGCGTGGATAGTTCTTTCTAACTTTGCTGAGTTTGGGTGTCTTTAAGGACACGTAACACAATATGAGACCTTTGCAAAACGCCCTCCCAATCATTACATCTCCGGGACACCTGAAGGAATAATACACACAAATATAAAAGGGTCATCACTTATATTTTTTAGCTGATGCTCTTCATTGCTGGGGACAAAAATCGAATAACCCGATTCAACATTTAACCATTCTCCATTGTTAAATACCGCTCCCTTACCCGAATAAATAAATATTTCATGTTCCCATTCATGAGAATGACGTGGAGTATATCCACCCTTGGACAATTCAAAAATGCGCATGCAAAAGTTATCCGCTCCATCATCTTTACCTATTAACACACGACCAGCAACACCTTTTGCAATATCGCTATCAAAGTAAGTCGGTTGAATATCTGAATAATTTTGAATTTTCATAAGTCACCCTCCTATTCTGTTTAATATCACCCAAGTCCAACTTGAAAAATACGATGGTACTTTAAAGCGGGAAATCCCGCTTCAGGATTTCCTTTAACTGGTCTATTGCTTCAGGGCCGAAACGGATAGATTGGCTTTTCTTGCCAGGTATTTTTCTAGTTACGGAGCCATAAGTATCAATCTGAAGATATTTATCTCCCAGATCATCCGTAATTATTGCGTAAGTGCAGTTTACATCAGAATGCTTTGAGGCACGATCCAGATAAATAGGATATAATTTATTAACAATCGCCATATTAATTCTCCTATCATATTAATATTTTATCATCAGCCCTATCTCTTTCGATAATTATACGTAAACTCATATATTCATGGCCGCCTCAAAAACCACTATAAGGGAGATGCGAGCACAAGGGTCCAATAGGTTCCATATTTGGATGACGGGTAACGAAAACACGCGGCCCCAACTTCTGTAAAGTTTGAGTTCATGATGTTTTTACAATGACCGGGACTATTCAACCAGCCTGCAACTACTTCTTCACATGTTTCGCTGCCTGCTGAAATATTTTCTCCAACAGATTTCCAGACATATCCGACCTTTTTAACCCTCTCATCTGCCGAAGACCCTTTTGATCCTGTGTGGCTGAGAAAATCATGTTTAGCCATATCCTTTGAGTGATTCAATGAAGCTTTTAATAGGGTTGAATTCCATTTTACCGGACCGGCGGGAGCAAATGTTTTAAAACCACATTTGCGTTTTAATGACCTTGCGTTATTAATAAGGGTTACCATCTTTTTCTCAATTATTCCAGGTGGCTCACATTTAAAAAACTTATTTTTATAAATAACAATCGTCTGTTTTTCAGGAGCCGAGCATCCAACGAGTAAGAAGAGGCTTAAGGCTAAAACGAAAGTAGTTTTCAATTCTGTAACTCCAACATTCACACCAAGACGCACCAGAAAATTTTCAAGGTCGAAATCGTCCTATAATATTTTGTTTCTCTCAATACCTCTCGCGATTACGTGTTGCAAAGTCCCAGGGGCATCTATTCTCGGCTTTCTTGGCACAAATCATACATTATCACAAAAACACATCAATTGAAACTGTTCCCAAATTCACACGGGCAAAATATGTAGATTTCTAAACAATGAATTTTTAGGCCTTCAATTTTTCCCCGCTCAACGTTTTCCCCCAGCTATTTCTTCCCGAATCCTTGTATTTGGGATAAGGGTTATTACGAGCTGAGAGAAATACTATCGTGCTAAAATTTACAGATACTCCCTTACACCCTTGAAGCTACGTCTGTGAATGGGGCAGCACCCGAATTCTCGGATAGCTTCCTTATGGGTCTTAGTGGGATATCCTTTGTGCCTGGAGAATCCGAACTGCGGGTAATCAAGGTGGTATCTTTCCATGAGCCTGTCACGGGTTACCTTGGCGATAATAGATGCAGCAGCAATGGAAATGCTAAGTGTATCACCTCTGGGTATAGGTTCCTGTGGCAGGTTTGACGAGATCAGGAAGGTGCCGTCTATGAGAAGACAATCAGGCTGCGGGGCAAGATTTTCAGCCGACATGGCCATGGCCAACAGTGATGCCTTCAGGATGTTGATGCGGTCAATTTCAATCGGGTCAACGATCCCAACACCTATGGAAACAGCATGATCGTAAATCTTTTCGTAAAGATAAACTCTCTTTTTGGGTGTTAATTTCTTTGAATCGGAAATGCCGGAGACCTTAAGAGAGGTGGGAAGAATAACAGCTGCCGAAACAACCGGCCCGGCCAGGGGACCCCGGCCGGCTTCATCAATTCCTGCAATTCTTGAAAAGCCTTTCTCAAAGGCTTTTTTTTCGAATAACCACAGGTCTGGTCCCATGGAATCTCATTATATTAAAGGATTAGTTAAAGCGGCGTTCTTTTATCCTTGCAGCCTTGCCCCTTAGCTTTCGCAGGTAGTAGATTTTTGACCGGCGAACACGGCCTCGAGTTATTACTTCAATATTAGAAATAAAGGGGGAATGAAGCGGAAAGATACGTTCAACCCCGATCCCGTATGACACTTTACGAACGGTAAATGTAGAGTTAGCGCTTCTTGAGCGTTTGCTGATTACAACGCCCTGAAAAGCCTGAATACGCTCTTTTTCACCTTCCTTTATCTTGACATGAACTTTAACCGTATCACCTGCGGCAAAATCGGGCAGATCAATCCGCATCGTTTCTTTTTCTATCTGACTTAATGTTCCCATAAAAATCTCCAATAATATTTTTTATTCGTTCTTTCCAAACAGTCTGTCGAGTATAATGGCAGTAGCAGACCTAACCGAAAGGTGATTGTAATCTGTATTTCCCATAATCGGACCGAGTACGTAATCGGCCATGGTTATGAATTCTTCCGACAGTCCCCAGCCTGTGCCAAATATCAAAAGATAAAGGTTGCCGTCTTTCATCATTTCCCGAAACTTGCTAAAGCTTATATTGCGGGAACTGTGCACGGCGCTGGTTACAACCGTTTTCGGAGAATCTCCTTCATTTTTACAGATATGGTCAATGACCTCATCCAAAGAATTTTTTACACTGATTAGATCCAGAGCTTCTCGCCGTTTTGGATTATATCTTGCTCCTATTCCTTTAACCCAATGCGAAACAATTTTATCAATCAATGCTTTCTGATCCGCAAGTGGGGTGACCACATAAAATGATCGAACTCCGTATGTTTTTGCTGCCCTTGATATATCGTGCAGATCAAGGTTTGTTACCGCGGATGTTATTATGTCGCCATTTTTATTGACCACCGGGTAATGTGTCAGAGCCACGTAAAGATTGGTCTTGTAAGATTTTTTCAATATCAAGGCACCATTTTTTCAGAATTTCTATCTCCTGCCTACTCAAGGGCCTGTTTCCCAACAAGTCCCGTCTTTTCAGGAAGGTGCGTATCAGCGATGTTTCGAGCCTCCATTTTTCAATTTCTTTGTGATTGCCCGACAACAGAACTTCGGGAACTTCGGTGCCTTCAAACGTCCTGGGCCTCGTATAGTGTGCATGTTCCAAGACGCCGTCTGAAAATGAATCTTTTTCAGCAGAGTCCTTACCGCCGAGTGTACCGGGAATCAGCCTGGTTACGGCATCGATGATAACCATGGCTGCCAGCTCACCCCCTGTCAGGACATAATCGCCGATGGAAATTTCATCATCGATTAGATCATGACAAATACGTTCATCTACACCCTCGTAGCGGCCGCAAACCAGAATAACCCCGTCACATGATGCAAGTCCATGGGCCACGCTTTGATTAAAGGGTCGCCCCTGAGGTGTCAGCAGAATCGTCTTTGAAGAAGGCGCTTGCTTTGTGGCAGCCCGGATAGCACCGGCCAGCGGTTCGGGCTTCATGATCATTCCGCAGCCCCCGCCGTATGGTCTGTCATCGGTGATACAATGCCGGTCTTCTGCAAAATCTCTGATATTGATTGCTGACGAGGAAATCTTATTTCTATCTATCGCCCTTTTGATAATCCCATGTTCCCAAAATGGTTTAAACATTTCCGGGAAGATAGTCAGGACTATGAAATTCATACTTTTAACTTTCACAACCCTTCGGGCAAATCGACTCGCATGGTTTTAAACTTAAAATCGATTTCCAAAACCACCGATTCAAGCGCAGGAATCAGTGTTTCATTTTCTTGTTTTTTATTCGGGTCTTTGACAACAAAGACGTCGTTGCTTCCCGTGGAGATTATCGATTCAATTTTACCCAGGTACTGTTCATCGGTTGTGAAAACTGAAAGACCGATAATATCGAACCAATAATAGGATCCATCTTCAAGTTCAGGAAGATCGGCCTTTTCTATAAAAAGCTCGGACCCGATAAGGGTTTCAGCCGAATCCCAACTCTCAATCCCTTTCAGTGATAAAAGGATGACCCGGGTATGAGGTTTAACCCATTTTATTTTATAAGTTTTTTCAGATCCTTTGGCATTGATTACAAGGATCGAGCTGCCTGGCTCGAAGACAGACAAGGATTCAGCGTAGGAATAGACTTTAATGTTTCCTTTTACACCATGGGTGCTAACTATTTTTCCAATAGGAAGAAACCCATTTTTTCCCACGATATTATTCTATAATCTCAAGTACCGTCCGTTTTTTTATCTTAGCGGATGCAGCACTCAATATGGTTCGCATGGCCCGTGCAGTCCGACCCTGCTTTCCTATAACCTTTCCAAGATCCTCTTGTGCCACTTTAAGTTCCAACACCGAAGTCTGGTTCCCCTCTACCTCTGCTACATCAACCTGTTCCGGAAAATCAACGAGCGCTTTAGCAATATATTTGATCAGCTCTTTCATAGCTCCCTCTCCTTTGTTGGCTGTTGAGAGTTGGGGATAAAAATACTATGTTAGTTTAGCAAAAAAACCTTCTTTTTTCAAAAGGTTTTTTACAGTGGCTGTAGGAATGGCACCCTGATCTATCCAGTACTTTATTCTCTCCTGCTTAAGAGAAACTTCAGCCGGATCTATTAAAGGATTATATGTGCCGACAATTTCCAGGAATCTACCGTCTCGAGGGGACTCACTATCTGCTGCAACAATTCGATAAAAAGGTTTTTTCTTTGTGCCGTGCCTGGCCAATCTGATTTTAACCGGCATATTAATTCTCCTTTAAAACGGCAGCATGCCCCGGCCTATTCCGCGCATGCCACCCTTGTTGATTTGTTGGATCATTTTTACAACCTGTGCGTAATTCTTAAGCAGCTTGTTTATATCCTGTACACTGGTACCGCTTCCTTTGGCAATCCTTTTGCGTCTGCTTCCTTTTATTAAGGTATGCTGACGCCGTTCCTGGGGTGTCATGGAATTTATGATTGCTTCTATCTTGATAAGTTCTTTATCGTCAACTTCTAAGTTTTTCAGGTGTTTATTTTGACCCATACCCGGAATCATATTTAACAGATCTGACAGGGATCCCATTTTTCGTATCTGAGTCATCTGGTCACGAAAGTCATCCAGTGTAAACTGACTTTTTCTAAGCTTTTTTTCGAGTTCGGCTGCCTTTTTTTCGTCAACCGTCGCCTGTGCCTTTTCAATCATGGTGAGGACATCACCCATTCCAAGTATTCTTGAGGACATCCTGTCGGGATGAAAAGGCTCCAGGTCACTCAGTTTTTCACCGACACCAATAAACTTTATCGGCTTATCTGTTATTGATTTTATAGATATAGCTGCTCCGCCACGGGCATCACCGTCCATTTTGGTGAGGACAACACCGCCGATATCAAGGGTATTATTGAATGATTCGGCAATATTTACAGCGTCCTGACCCGTCATTGCATCAGCCACAAGGAGGATGTCAGAAGGCTTAACCTTATCCTTTATGCGGCAAAGCTCGGCCATCAACTCTTCATCCACATGTAAACGACCTGCGGTATCAAGAAGAAGCGTGTCGTATCCTTCTCTATGTGCTGTTGTTCTGGCTTCCTGGCAAATCTGAACCGGATCCATTTCCACGCTGGATGGAAACACAGGAACGGTCAGTTGTTCGCCCAGTTTAATAAGCTGATCAATGGCAGCAGGACGATAAACATCTGCCGGAACCAAATAAGGCTTTCTCCCCTTTTTTCTCAAAAAAACTGCAAGCTTACCTGCGGTTGTGGTTTTACCGGATCCCTGCAAACCAACAAGCATCACCGATGTCGGTGCGGCACCCGAAAGGTTCAAGTCCGCGAAACGGCCCCCCATTAGTTCCGTCAGTTCACCATTGACTATTTTTATAACCTGCTGCCCAGGGGTCAGGCTCGCCATCACCTCCTGCCCAAGGGCACGTTCCTTAATATCAGCAATAAGTTTTTTTGTAACCTTGTAGTGGACATCGGCCTCCAGGAGTGCTATCCTGACTTCTCTTAAGCCCTCCTCGATATTTTTTTCAGTTAATTTGCCATGCCCTTTTAGCTTTTTAAATATGGCGTTGAGTCTGTCGCTCAAATTGTCAAACATGGAATCACCAATTATATCTGGTTATCGAAACCCTTGAACCTAATAATAATATAATGCTATGTCAAGGTAAATAAAATGGCTTGCCGGTTTTATTTAATCCGGCAAAGTATGGCGGAGATATGCCGGTAAAATAAGAAAATTCCTAATTCAACAAATGACTTCTGCATCAATAAAAACAGACATTAAAGAACTTACAAAAGATCAATTTGTTTCGTGGCTCGAGGGCCATGGGCTTAAACCCTACCGTGCCATGCAGGTCCTGAAGTGGATATATTATCGTCAGGCAGATACTTTTAACATTATGACCGATGTGGGGAAAGAGATAAGAAAACTGCTCTCGCGCCATTTTACCATCGATCGGCTTGAGAAGGCGCGTATTGAAAAATCACAAGATGGTTCAAGAAAATATCTTTTTAAACTAAAAGACGGGAAACATGTTGAAAGTGTGCTGATTCCGGAAAAGGATCATCATACACTTTGTATTTCAAGCCAGGTGGGCTGCGCACAGGGATGCAAATTCTGCCTTACCTCCAGAGGCGGTTTCGTGCGCAATCTCACTAAGGGCGAAATAGTTGCCCAGGTGCGAGACATCGTGAATCAACTGGATGACTCAAAGCGTCTTACCAATATCGTGATGATGGGAATGGGAGAACCTCTGGCAAATTATTATAACGTTGTCAGCGCCGTTGAAACTATAACAGACAGTGATGCAGGACTGGGATTTTCAAGCCGCAGACTGACCATCTCCACGGCAGGTCTGGTTCCAAGACTTTCTGACCTGGGCCGTGAAACATCGGTCAATCTGGCAATATCATTAAACGCGACAGACAACAAGACACGTAACATGCTGATGCCCATAAACCGAAAGTATCCTATAAAAAGACTGCTTGACGCATGTGCCGGTTATCCTTTAAAGCCCCGCCGTAAAATCACTTTCGAATATATTCTCATGAAAGGGATAAACGACTCTAAAGAGGACGCAGAACGCCTTGCTGTTTTACTCAGACCAATAAGGGCAAAAATTAATCTTATTCCTTTTAATTCGTATGATGGTGCCATTTATGAGTGTCCTGAAGAATCTGAAATTCACAACTTCAGGGAAATCCTGAACAAAAATAATTATACTGCCTTAGTTCGTTACAGCAAGGGCCAAGATATCTCGGCTGCATGTGGTCAACTTGGTGCAAATATGATGCCGGGTAATGGGTGAGCGACTATATTAAGAAATGTTTGATATCATTTGGCTGGATTCCGATGATCTTGATGGCTTCAAGGCCTTGGGGGGTTACTGCCCCAACTTCCACCGGGGTGAGGTCCGGGGCTTTACCGTAACCGGCACATATTGACGCTGCCAGAATCATAATCTCTTTACTGCCACCGTGCGGCATCAGAACTGTGGGACCTGGAAATTTTATTACTTTGAAAATAGTATCCTCTGCCCGGTCGTAATATTTTTCTATATTTTCACTATCCTGTTGGGTGCGGCCGACAATTATTTTTGTTTCATGGTTTAAGCGAAGATGACGCCCGTGCTTCAAAAGATAAAGTTCGTTTTCGGTAATAGTATCCTGGTGGTCAAAAAGGTCCTTGAGCCGTGCAGAGTAACTTTTGTCAGTGAGAAGGCAGCCTCCCGCGGGTGACGGATAGTCTGCAATGCCGAATTCTTTGGCTAGTTTTATCTGGGACTTGCGGGATCTTCCAGAAATATCAAAGAGAAGATCCCTGTTTACCAGGCCCTCTTTTTCAGGAATGGTTTCAGGTAGCTTTTTTGCACTCAAAGGGCGCAGTATATAGCCGTCAAATCCGGATTGTTTTTCCACATAACGTAGAGACTGTGCATTCTGGGACATGGGGCGCTGACCGAGAACCTCACCGCTGAAAAGAAAATTAAATTCTTTTTCTTTCATTATGCTGCCAGCCAGCCTGAACATCAAAGCATGGCAGTCCATGCAGGGATTCATGTATTTTCCGTATCCACATGGAGGATTTTTAAGCATTTTCAGGTAGGTAGTGGTTATATTCCTGACTATTATCGGTATTCCGGTTATTCGTGATGCCTGCCTGGCCTTTTCAGACGAAAAAAAAGGCGTTTCAAAAGACACCCATTCCACAGATATCCCCTGCTTGCGTAAAATCAGTGCTGACAGGATACTGTCGAGGCCTCCGGAACAAAGACCTAAAGCACTTACTTTCCCTGGGTGTAAATTCATGGTATACGCAATATTTATTTTAGACAGGATTAACAAGAACCTATCTCAAAAACAGTCTAAGTGCCCATGGCGGTGTTGCGAAACGGTTCAAAATGCTCACATACTACGTGTATGCTCCGCTTTTTCATCGTTTCGTGCTCCCGGCGGCGGGATTTCGCAAAGCTCAACTTGCGCCCTGAACACTAATCTTATTTTTGAGATAGGTTCAAGATAAACTGGATTAATCTTAACTCCGCCTAAAGGTGGATTGCATTATCCCATTTTCATCAGAAAAATGGGGTTAAAATATCCTGAACATCCCTGGCCCAGACCTGGTTACGGAAGCAACAGCTACCAATAGCCAGTATATAATGATAATATCTAAAAGTGAACGAAGTTTATTACGTCGCACCAGGGCGGGCCTGTTGATCCTGTCAAAAAAAGTCCGCCCGAAGGGCGCTAAGTTCAACTCCTTCAAGATTGTTTATGCTGGTTACATCCCTTTGCCGGCAGCAGGGGGCCAGATGTAATAAAAGCCGGCGCCCTGAGAAGTTAAGACCTCCGGCAGGGACAGATCGATCAGGGATAAGTCCAGACTACGGTATCTGTATGTGGTGGGGTTGTAGAGATTGTCGTTCGGGTATTTGGTTCGGCGATAGACTACGACTTTTGCGTCTTTTGAAAGACCGGCCAGATCTTTTGCCTTCGACAGAGCGTCATTTAAATATCCAATTTCAT
>JAZFVY010000072.1:0-6772 GCA_036447975.1 Desulfobacterales bacterium | reverse complement strand
GAACTTGTGGTTACATCACGAAGCCAGGATGATGTCATCATGGGAATGTCCCACCCGGAATTCCCGCTTCACGGTGTTCAGTTCCATCCCGAAAGTTTTCTTACTGAACACGGTTTTTTGATGGTAGCAAACTTTCTCAGTCTGGGCCCGCTTAATCAAAAAAGGGATATACTGAATCCCATAGAATGAGACTCTTATTAAATTGCCAATGGATGAAATAAAAAAAATCACAGGTCAGATAACCGGTATTCATAGAGAGAGTATTTCTCTAAACGAATCGTTCCTCGATTTTGCTGCCCGCTTTGCATCCATGCCCGGCACGAATGTTCTGATGAGCGGGGGCGATCTTGATTGCGCAAGATACCATATTCTCGGTGCAAAACCCTGGTTGACATTGTCAGGAATCAGTCGGAGCATGACCATTACAGCCGGAGACCAAACCTTTAATTTTGAGGCCGATCCTTTTGACACTCTTCGAATGATATTAAAAACCTTCAGCCTGAGCGATCTTAATCTGGATCGATCTGATATGCCGAAGCCGGTTGCTGCCGGGCTCTTTGGATACCTGGCTTACGACCTTAAAGACTGCCTGGAAAAACTTCCGCGCACATCCATCGACAGGTTGCTCCTGCCTCATTTATACTTAGTTGCACCGTCAATCATCGTTGTCCATGATAAAAGCGCCGGAAGCACACAGCTTAGTATACCGGAACGCATCTTTTCCGGGCTGAGCAATCTGGATGATGATCTTGCTGCTTTCAAGGGTATCCTTTCCGCAAAGCCGCCGGAAAAGGAAGGTATCAGCGGCGATGCCGGAGGCTTTGGATCTAATTTAACCAAGCCCGTCTACATTGATGCCATAGAAAAAATCAAGGAGTACATCGCGGCGGGTCATGTATATCAGGTCAATATGTCCCAGCGTTTTGAGATGGACTTTGAGGGCAGTACCTTCAGCCTGTTTAAAACCCTTTACAATGACAATCCAGCCCCTTTTTTTGCTTACATCAATGCCGGCAATCACCAGATCGTTTCCACATCCCCTGAACGGTTTTTACTGCGTACCGGCGAAAGGGTTGAAACAAGACCCATCAAAGGCACAAGACCCAGGGGAAAAACACCGGCCGAAGACAAGAAACTCGGTCAGGAGCTGAAGCAAAGTGAAAAAGATGATGCCGAGCTTTCAATGATCGTTGATCTGCTGCGTAACGACATAGGAAAAGTCTGCAAGGCTGGATCTGTGCGGGTGGCGGAGCACAAAAGGCTGGAAGCATACCAGAATGTTTATCACCTGGTTTCTATTGTCGAGGGAAAACTGGCACGTGACTATGACTCTGTGGATCTTCTCAAGGCTACTTTCCCCGGCGGGTCGATCACGGGCTGTCCCAAGATCAGAACCATGGAAATCATCGACGAACTCGAACCGGACCGTCGCCATATATATACGGGCTCCATCGGTTACATTAGTTTCCACGACACCATGGATATGTCAATCGCTATCCGTACAGCTACAATATATAATGGAAAAATATTTTTTTCGGTGGGCGGAGGGATTGTCTTCGACTCTGATCCTCTTGATGAATATGAAGAGACCCTACATAAAGGCCGGACTTTGATGGAGGTTTTTAAAGGAAAGGAAAAGAAATCCGCAAAGAAAAACTATGTATGGATCAACGGAGCCCTTGAACCTCTGGATCAGGCCGGTATACCGGTGGCTGATCAGGGCTTTCAATATGGTTACGGTTTTTTTGAAACCATCAGAGTAGACAGGGGAAACCCAAAGCACCTCAAAGCTCATGTGGACAGATTCCATCGAACCTGGAAGCACCTTTTTTCATACAACCCGCCTGATTTGACCTGGGATGAGATTATCAATCAGGTCATTGTTCAAAACAGCCTTATCAATGAAACAGCAGCCGTAAAAATGATCGCCACCAGTGGAGACCGAGAAGAGCCTCCTTTCAACCATATCCTTGTGGTTATCGCCAGACCGTATACGCATCGCCTGGCAGATAAAAAAGAGTTGGGACTAAACCTGGCAATATACCCGCATCCGCGTCAGACACCTCTGGCCGATCATAAGACTCTCAATTATCTATACTATTTTCTTGCCGGAAAATGGGCCAAGGCTCAAAATGCTGACGAAGCATTGATATTAAACCCGGACAATACCGTTTCCGAAACAAATACGGCCAACATCCTGCTGATCAAGAATAACACCGCAACAAAACCGGCTTCACCGCATGTTTTGCCCGGTATCATGGAAACGCTGGTCTGTAAATTTCTTGCCGAATGGGGCTTTCACATTGAAAACAGAATTGTCAGGCCCGAAGACCTTTTTGATTTTGATCAGATTATGATTACAAACTCATTGATAGGTGCTGTGCCGGTGCTGAGCATAGACGGGAAAAAACTGATTGAACCTTCGGACTTGTGGGAGAAGGTTAACAAAGCCATCCTCTAACCCGAATTTCTCATGAATACTTATTACCAGCAAGTGATTTCAACACCTCGCAATTTATTATTCGAGGCATAAAAATGGATCCAGAATTTGAAAAAGCGGAGGATTGCGATGAATAAGGTAATCGAGGTTATCAAGAAACGACGGAGTGTCCGAAAATTCGAGTCCAAGCCGGTCCCTGAAGAAATCATCAAGGACATTTTGGATTGTGCGCGATTGGCACCCACTGCAATAAATATTCAACCCTGGATCTTTGGTGCGGTGATCGATCCTGATCTGAAACGAGAGATCGCTGATATGACCGATTATGGAAAATTCATCAAGGATTGTGCGGTATGCTTCGCAGTATTTACCGATTCCACCCAGAAGTATTTTTTAGAGGATGGCTGTGCTGCGACTGAGAACATCTTGCTGGCTTGCACGGCACACGGAATTGGCAGTTGCTGGGTGGCAGGTCACAAGAAAGCCTACGTGGATACCATTCGAAAGTTCCTGAACGTTCCGGAGCCATACACCCTTATTGCCCTCATAGCAGCGGGATATTCAAATGAAAAACCATCGCCCAATAAGAAGTCCCTCGATGAGGTGACCTTTTTCAACAAAATCGCCAGTTGAGGAACGGCCGGACACTATAAGTCTGTACCGTTCTCACCTATCCGATTTGTCAAATACATGAATGGAATGGAATTGAACGATGAAAGAATTCGCTCAAAGACCCAGGTTGGTTTTGCTTACGGAAGAGGATAAAGAACGAATTCACCAAGCCGTACTGGAGATTTTGGAGGAGATCGGTATGCAGATCCTCCACGATGAGGCCCTAACCCTTTTGCAGAATGCTGGCTGCCGTGTGGCGGAGAACAACGTCGTAAAAATCCCCAAAAACCTGGTACGGGGAGCCATCCAGTCTGCGCCCCGTTATATTCCCATCCATGACCGTGAAGGCAACCATGTCATGGATCTTGGAGGTCGTCGCTCCTATTTCGGCACCGGTTCCGATCTCCTCTATTCACTTGATGCGGAAACCATGAAACGGCGTCGTTGTATCCTGGACGACGTCAGTCGCGCAGCCTGTCTCTGCGACGCGCTTCCCAATATTGATTTCATCATGTCTTGTGCTCACCCATCCGACCTTGACCCACATAAAGCCTACCTTGCCAGCTTTCAGGCTATGGTTGAGAATTCCAGCAAACCTATTGTCAGTACCGCCGAAGGCAGAAACGACTTGAGGGAAATGTGGAGAATCGCCGAAATCGTCAGAGGCGGCGAAGAGAAACTGCGCGCGCAACCCTACTTCATCCACTATGCGGAACCCATAAGCCCATTGAAACATCCTTTCACCAGCCTGGATAAGCTCCTTTTTTGCGCTGAAAAACAGATTCCTGCCGTTTACTCACCAGCTCCCCTCTCCGGAGCCACAGCTGCCATGACCATTGCCGGACACGTCGCTCAAGGATTGGCGGAATGCTTTTGCGGTTTGGTCATCCATCAGTTAAAAGCTGAAGGGGCGCCTTTTCTCATGGGTATGGGACCTGCCGTGATGGATATGGCCACCAGCCAAAGTTCATACAACGCTCCGGAATACTATCTTGCTTATCTGGCCGTCATTGAAATGAGCCAATATCATGATCTCCCCAGTTGGGGCTACGCCGGGATCAGTGATTCCCAGATTCCTGACGGCCAGGCCACCCTGGAAGCCGCCTTCATCACTTTACTGTCAATAGTGTCTGGGGCGAATCTAAATCACGACGTAGGTTACCTCGACTTCGGCCGGACCGGAAGCCTTGAGATGGTGGTGATCATGGATGAAATCATCGACCAGTTACGACGAATTCAAAGAGGCATTCCGGTGAACGATGACGAACTGGGATTGGATGTCATCCAAGAAGTTGGACCCGGGGGCCAATTTCTCACCCACGAACATACATTAAGACACTTTCGCTCTACCCAATGGCGCCCCAGACTCATTTGTCGAGATGGATATGAAAAATGGAAAGAGTCGGGAAGTCGAAGTCTGATGGACCGTGCCCGGCAGCGACTCCTGGAGATTCTCGAAACCTACCGGCCCCTGCCAATTCCACGGGAAAAAGCGCAAGCCATCCGGGGCCTGGTGGATCAATTCAAGAGTGAGTGAATACCTTTCAGGAGAAGTCGAATAGCGTCACGTGTATGGCGACAATACAATCGAGACCTTTGAAATACGCTCCCATTTGCCCAAATAGCGCTGAAGCTTCACTAAAGTGCCTGTGATCAGACTCAAATTTTGCACGAAGTGAAGCTTTAGCGCTATCCTCAAAATGCTTCCCTCTGCTGAACGTGGAGACGTTCTGATTCATTCGGCACCGTGATGACCGGCGACACCTGGCGCAGTTCTTCAAGGGGTATATGACACTTGATGACGTGCCGATCTACCACGACCCGCTCCGGCGGCGGATCATTATCACAAATGTCACCAATCCGCCGGTGGCAGCGGGTACAAAACGGACACCCCTTGGGCAGTTTCATTGCGCTCGGCAGGTCTCCTTCCAACACAATTTCACGCTTGGTCACTTCAGGATCGGCGATCGGTACCGCTGATAACAGCGCCTCCGTATAGGGGTGATAGGGAGGCGAGAAGACTTCTTCCGTAGTTCCCCGTTCAAGAATATGCCCGAGATACATGACGACAATGCGATCCGAAAGGTAACGCACCACACTCAGATCATGGCTTATGAAAAGCAGCGTGGTTTTATGTTCGCGCTGAATATCCATAAGCAGTTCCGTCACTGCTGCCGCGACGGAAACGTCCAGGGCAGAAACCGGTTCATCTGCAATTACCATACTCGGGTTTCCGGCAAATGCCCGGGCGATGCCGATACGCTGCTTCTGTCCGCCCGACAGCTGCCTGGGCTTTCTGAAATAAAAATCCCTTGGCAGTTTGACCTTATCCAGAAGGGTCATCACCCGATCGAATATTTTCTTCTTATCAGTTTCCACCCCAAATTTCTTGATAACGCGTGATATCTGACCGCCAATACTATGGCTTGGATTCAAGGTATCAAACGGATTTTGAAATACCATCTGAAGCGAGCTAATCTGTTTGGCGCTCCGGTCTCTAACTGCCACTTCCGAAATATCTTTGCCATTGTGACGCACCTCGCCCTCAGTACCTGTCTCCAAACCCATCAGTACTTTGGCAAAGGTTGATTTACCACAACCGGATTCACCAACAATCGCTACAGTTTCACCCTCTCTGGCAGTAAAGTTCAACTCCTCATTGGCTTTTACTTGGCGAATTCTTTTACCGGCAATTAAAGCCCGCAGTGAGCTGTCACGAACCTCGTAGTACTTCTTCATGCCATTTACTTTGAGGACCCGTTTGCCAAGCTCTACCGCCTCTTTGGCCTCACCGCCCGGCGCCTCGCGACGATGGTCGATTTCTTTATAGCGCAAACAACGCACGCGATGGTCGGCCGCACTATCTTCAACATATTCCATTTTGATACGCTCAAGGTCACACAGCCCTGGCTTGAAATGATCACAGCGCGGGTGGTAATAACAGCCCTGGGGTCGCTCAAATGGCAACGGGAGCTGACCACGAATCGGTTTAAGCGGTGCCGCATTTTTATCCGCCGTCGGCAACGGGATACAGGCAAATAGGCCGTTGGTGTAAGGGTGCTTTGGCCATGTAAAAAGCGAATCAATGGTTCCCTCTTCTACAACTTCACCGGAATACATCACGAAAACCCGATCACAGGTCTCTAAAATCAGCCCGAGGTTATGGGAAATATAGATCTGAGATGTGCCGAACTTCTTGCTGATATCGGCAACAAGCTTGACGATGCCGGCCTCTACCGTCACATCCAGTGCGGTAGTGGGCTCATCCAACAGCAACAGTGATGGATTCGACAAAAGCCCCATGGCGATAACCACTCGTTGTTGCTGTCCTCCCGATAACTGGTGCGGGTAGGATTCCATCATCCGCTCAGGATCGGGCAAATTGACATCAGACAGTATCTGCAAAGCTCTTCGCCGCGCTTCATCCCTGGAAATGTTTTCATGCGTCAGGGGCACTTCCATAAGCTGAGTCTTGATTTTGAGGCTCGGATTCAAAGAGGCAAAAGGCTCCTGGTAAATCATTGCGATCTCCGATCCTCGAATACGGCGTAGCTCATCCTCCGACAGTTGGGTCAAATCGCGGCCTTTGAAGCTGATACTGCCGCTCTTGATACCCCCGTTGGCGCCCATGTACTGCATGATCGCCATTGCGACGGTAGATTTGCCGCAGCCCGATTCGCCGACAATGCCGATGGTTTCACCTGGCTTTACCGTCAGCGA
>JAZFVY010000071.1:0-6778 GCA_036447975.1 Desulfobacterales bacterium | reverse complement strand
AAAATGCCGCTGTTATCTGTTTTCCTGAAATGAATATTACCGGGTACAGTAATAACAAAGACATAATAGATGTTGCCGAACCTGTTCCAGGTCCTGCAACACGGGATCTTTTACATCTTGCTGAAAGTGAAAAAATTGTCATCCTGGCGGGAATCGCTGAAAAGGATGAAAAGGGACGTATATTTGCCAGCCACCTTGTAGTAAAACCTGATGGGGTTGTTGGTGTCCATCGAAAGCTACACATTGCTCCGCCTGAACGTGCTTTTTATACACCCGGCAATCAAATCCCTTTGTTTGATGCATGTGGCGTTAAGTTTGGCATCCAGCTTTGTTATGACGCCCACTTTCCCGAGCTTTCCACCCGTATGGCCGTAAAAGGTGCTGATCTGATATTTATTCCACATGCGTCTCCGAGAGGAACGCCTGAAGAGAAATACAGATCATGGATGCGCCATCTTCCTGCAAGGGCCTATGATAACAGCCTTTTTATTATCGCATGCAACCAGACCGGTGAAAATAAAAAAGGGCTGGAGTTTCCGGGCATCGCCGTAATCCTCGGGCCATCCGGCGAAGTTATTGACAAAGAAATAAGCGGCAAGGAATGTATGATGGTTACAGATCTAAAAGCCGAAGATCTTAACCGGGTCCGAAGTCACAGGATGCGATACTTTCTCCCCAACAGAAGACCGGAGCTTTATCATAGCGCATAAAGTTTAATGGTTTATTGATCCATTAGCATGGATTTCTTATCCTGCTTGAAACGTGCTTCATCCTTTGAAATTCGACCTGAGCAAATAATTTTCGACTGACTTATATTCGAAAAGGTTGTGTAAAAAAGCTAACCCGCATTTCTCACTGCAGAACTTTTTCAAGTCTTTCTAATTTTTCTTCAAAAATTGACTTTTGCGCTTCAAAAAAGCTGGAGGATTTCACAAGCTCATCATAAAGTCTTTCGATATCCGCTTTGCAGCGATGAATCGACTTTGAAAGTTCCGTTATTCTGCCGCCGTCACCGGCCTGTGTGGCCGTCTGCATGGAATCATGAAGTTCAGCGAGTGTTTTTTCATGTCTTTCAATATCGCTTTCGATCCGGTAGAGACGCTGCTCGAGGGGCTTGAGGATTCTGGAACGTTCGTCATTAAATTCCGAGCGCCGCCGCCTTATCTCTTTTTTTGACAGCTTTATACAGGCGTTGTCCTCTTTATTCTCCACGGGACCGGATAGCAAAACATCTTCTTCATCTTCCCACCCGCCTTTATCCAGAAACCGCTGGTAACCGCCTTCGAATAGTTGAATTTCGTCATTATGAAATACAATCAGACGTTCAGCAAGGGTTTTTAAAAACATTTCGTTGTGAGTTACCATCACCACCGTCCCGCTAAAACTGTCGATGGCGGCCAGCAGTGCATCACACGATTCCAGATCGAGATGGTTGGTTGGCTCATCCAGCAACAGCAGGTTTAATGGCGTAGCCAGGAGCTTACCTAGCAGCACACGGCTTTTTTCACCGCCGGAGAGCACGCCAATTCTTTTTATGGCAGCATCGCCCTCAAACAGCATGGCACCGCAGATATTGCGCGCCTGCTGACGATCGATATCTGAATGCGAATAGAGAATTTCCTCTTCAACGGTTCGGGTATCGACTAAGCTTTGGATATTGGTCTGTTCAAAAAAACCTTTCTGGACAGCGGGGTTTAGGACGATTTCACCGCTTTGCGATCTGAGTACACCGGCCAGCAGTTTTAGCAGCGTGGTTTTACCTTTACCGTTTTTACCTACAACGCAGATTCGATCTCCGGCCTTGATGGTGATGTTAAAGTCCTTGATCAACGGTTTGCAAGGATCGTAAGAAAAGGATAAATTCCGTGTGCTCAGGACATACTTGCCTAAAAATGAGCTGCTTCTGAACTCAAAATCAAGGGTCTTGAGCTTCTCCAGTTTTTCTTTTCTCCCTGTTTTGGCCAGGGTTTTAATCCTTGACTGCACCAGATTGGCAAGCCTGGCCTTGGCCCTGAAACGGGCAATAAACTGTTCGACTTCCCTGCGGCGGCGTTCATCTTTAATTCGGGTCTTTTCATGCACCTCCTCTTCCTGGGCAATCTGAGCGTAAAATTTTTCGGTAATTCCAGCAATTTTACGCACTTTTTTGCGGTATATTCCCATGGTATGGGTAACCAGTTTGTCCATAAGCCCCCTGTCATGCGTGATGAGGATCATTTCACGGGGCCAGTTCGTCAAAAAGCGTTCAACCCAGCGGATGGAGGTTATGTCGAGGTAGTTGGTCGGTTCGTCTAAAAGTAACAGATCAGGTTCGGAAACCAGCACTTTGGCGAGGTTCAGGCGAACCTGGAATCCTCCGGAAAAATCAGACGGGTGACGTTGCATGTCGTCTTTGTTGAAACCCAGGCCCGCTAAAACCTTTTCAACCTTCCAGTAATGGTCCCGTTCCTGGGCAGTCAGACCGGCCATACCCTCTTCCAGAACCGTATCTCTTGTAAAATCAAGGTGCTGTCGAACGTAACCAATACGGTAATTTTTGGGGATGCTTATGGTTCCGGTATCAGGAGACTCTTCTCCGATGATGATTCGAAAAAGGGTTGTTTTTCCGTGTCCGTTGAGGCCGACGAGTCCAATCCGCTCTTTGGGGTTGAGCTTGAAGCTGGCACCTTCAAAGAGAACTTGAGAAGCAAAGCTTTTGTAAAGATTTTCAACACCGATCATTTTTTTATTTAGTGTCCATCCAGTCTCCGTTGACACGGGATCTTCGACCTGCGCTTATCCGCCTCTAGCGGATCGCCAGAGGTTTGAAATAGTTTACTATTGCTTCACTTTTGGGGCCTTGTTGTAGTGAAACGTAGATCCCTTTATCGGGGGATATACAGAACCCCCGATTTTTACAACATTTAGGTTAAAAGTGGAATTTAAAGGAATACCATAAAAGTGTCAATCTAGAATAAGCCGTTATTGAAGTCGTTAGATTTCTATTTTATGGAATGTAACTGATAGTTGAAGGGATGACTTGTCGGTGGAATCGCACATGTTTGTAGGTGAAAGCACCTTTGCATCGAAATTTGTCCCGAGCAAGGTTTTATCCCTGCCGATAGAGGCCATGCCTTTCTATCAGCAGGGAATGAACACCACCAAACAGGTGGTGATATACATCCCAGAAGGGATAAGCAGAGTTATCCCTAACGTTGCATAATCAACGCGCCAACAAGAAGTAAAAGAACTGAAATATCAATTGGTTTCGACTGATTTTTGCCATTTTCCCTCCTTTGTCTGTCGTGGCAATATTGGGTGTTGCTCATCTTAAGGCTTCAAAGTCATCATACCCTTCCAGACATAATTGACGCCAAGCACAGTCAAACTGATCGCAATCTTTCAATCCTTTCCTGAAACAGTCCGTGTGGCCTTCAGATCGCTGAATACTTCTAATCAGGACCGTGATATCCAGAAAATTCTTTTTATCAGCATTCGATTCCATAATAGCGGATGATGCTTTCGTATTTCTTATGGCTCCTGTACCTTCCAGTGGCATCTAATCTTTTTAGGTCAAATCTATACAGCACATGCTCCGTTCATTTTTTTGATTGGGCCCATGAGAAATCTGTATTAGAATCGAACTGAGGCATTTACCGCTTTTTTTAAACGACGGTTGCGGATCATATTGTCCATAAAGAGTCATTATTCTTTGTGAGCGAGTTCGGTATGGTATATCTGTTTTCTTCGGTATAATCTATCCCGCTTGAATCGAAGTTTTTTTTAGCTGATATCTGAATATCCTGTATTGCTTGCAACAATTTACAATTTTTTATGCAATTATCTTTAGGTAGATTTTTCCTGGAACAATTTTTACATGGAGAAGAAATCATAAATCCTCTTCTATTAAATATTAATGATTCCGCAAAATGCCCTTTTTAAACATATCATTATCAGGTGGTGATTCACTTTGTCCATAGAGTGTACGGTTCATTTTACTGGGAAAAGTCCCTAGGGAGCGGGAATTTATCCTGGGTGTAGTGGGGATAGTCCCGCAGGAATGGTCGGCCAACCCGAATTTCTCATTCCGCTTAAAACTGTATAGGAAACCAGGGCTATCCTAACTAGTGTCCACCCAGAAACAGCATCTTTCAGCCCAATACTGCGTTCTCGGATTTTTTCGATCCTCGACGTAGATGCACTACGCCTGCGGTCTAAAAAACCCTGCGTCCTTGTCTTGAACCAAAATCTACTATTTCTGGATGGACACTGACTACAAAATATCCATTATTGTATTTTCTGGAATTTTATTTTATATAATATATTTGCAGCAATTCTAAATATGATGGCTTGAAATTTATACTCAATTGAAAAAAAGTCGAGGATGCTCAGATCCCTCGATAATTCTATCTTTATTTTGTTTATGATCAATTGACTGAATCAACGTGGTGGCGATACTTACAAAATGAAATCATATGCATTGATGATAACAATTCTGCTGATGGTATACAGCAGCGCGGCTTCGGCGGAACGCTTGACGGTTGCGGTTCCGGTGGCCAACATACGTTCCGGACCCGGGGCAAAGAACGATATTGTATGGAAAGTCGAGAAATACTACCCCCTGAATGTTCTCGAAAGGTCAGGTTCGTGGCTACATTTTCGGGATTTTGAGGGAGATGAAGGGTGGATACATAAATCTCTTATTAGTAAAATTTCATCAGTTATTACAAACAGGGACGCTTGTAACATTCGATCCGGTCCAGGTGCAGGTTATAAAATATTATTTACGGTTGAAAAAGGAATTCCATTTAAGGTCATAAAACGTAAAGGCAACTGGATTCATATACAGCATGCTGACGGTGACAAGGGTTGGATACACAAGTCTTTGGTCTGGTAGCTGACCGATTCCATGAGGGTTCCCCAAAATTCTCAATGGTGTTTATAAAAGACCTTAATAACGAGTTCGGCAAACAAAGAGATGATAAAATAGATGATTAAGGAACAGATTGATAAGGGCAAAAGGTTGGTTGTGGGTGTCGGCTCAGCGCTTATTGATATACTTGCCCATGAAGATGACGCATTTCTTGAAAAAACCGGCGCTGCAAAAGGCGGAATGACTTATGTTGACAAGGATTTCATTGATAAGACACTGGCACAAACAACCGGCAAGCCTCATATTGTTCCAGGAGGCTCAGCATGCAATACGGTGGTGGGTATCGGCAAACTTGGTGGGCAGGCCCGCTTTGTCGGCAAATGCGGCAAGGGCGAAATGGCTAGTTTTTTTGAAACCGATCTCAAAAACAACAATGTTGACCCGGCTGTTTTTAAATCATCTTCGCCGACAGGGAGGGTGCTGTCCATTATCACACCCGATGCCCAGCGTTCCATGTTTACATTCCTTGGGGCATCTTCTGAAGCCCAGCCCGAAGAGATTACAAAGAAATTTTTCGCAAATGCGGCAATTGTTCATATCGAAGGGTATCTGCTTTTTAACGAGGATTTGATATTAGCGGCCTTAAATTCCGCTAAAGAGGCCGGCGCACTCGTATCACTTGATCTTGCCAGCTTCACCATAGTAGAGAAGTCTAAAACATTTCTTGAAATAATCGTTAGAGATTTTGTTGATATTCTGATTGCTAATGAGGATGAGGCGCAGGTATTTACTGGCTACTCGGATGAAATTAAAGCGGTCAGCGCTCTCGCTGAAAACGCACATATTGCGGCGCTCAAGGTTGGAGAGAGGGGAAGTTTTATTTCCAATGCCGGCAAAATAATAAAGGTTGAACCCATGGGGCCCGGCGCTGTAGTTGATACTACCGGAGCCGGTGACCTATGGGCATCGGGTTTTCTGTTTGGACTGGTCAATGGCTATAGCCTTGAAAAATGCGGAAAACTTGGCTCAGCCTGTGGCTATGAAGTATGTAAGGTCGTGGGGGCAAACATCCCTGAAGAAGGCTGGCAGAGAATAAACAAATTACTGGAGGAATAATGGCAAAAAAAAGGATATCACGATCACGGAAAAGAGACCTCGACGCACCTGATGAGTTTATTACATTTTGGACTAAATTATTAAGATTTGCCACTGAAAATAAGGTTAAACTTTCATGTGCACTGGGATTTATTGTTCTCCTTATGGTTGTAATTGCAGTAATGGCGTTTTTATCAAATAAAGCTGAGAACAAGTCCTTTGCCTTGCTCCAACAGGGCATTGACAAGTATCAAACGATATTGAAAGATAGCGGCCCGGAAAAAGCCTACCTTGATGTTGAAAAGGATTTTCAGTTGATTTTTAAAAAATATACTGGCAAAGAGGGCGGAAAACTCGCAAAGTTTATCTTTGGCAATATGTGTTACAACGCTGGTTATTATGACAAAGCCATAGTACTTTATGAAAAATCGCTTCAGGACTTTAGTGATAATCCCTTTTTAAAAAATATCGTTTTAAGCAGCCTTGGTTACTCCTATAAGGAAAAAGAAGATTACAATGCAGCTGTTAAGTATTTTGAAATGATTGCTTCAATGCCTGGTAGCAGTATAAAAGACGAGGCGCTTTTCAATTTAGGAGGGCTTTATGCAGAAATGGGTGACAGTACCATGAGCATAAACTCTTATAAAAAGATCATGTCTGAGCATGCCGATTCCATCTACATTAAAATTGTTAAGGAACGGTTGGGCGGTTAAAGTCCAAAATTTATTATGAATCGATTAAATTTTTTGCTATTCTCAAAATAACGTTCCAAATGGGATTGATCGGTTTGAAGATTCCCTGCAGCAATCTGCAGGGATCTTCAAACCGATC
>JAZFVY010000070.1:0-4035 GCA_036447975.1 Desulfobacterales bacterium | reverse complement strand
GGTCTTGTTATTACTCTCCCAATATCGATTATACAGCAGGATATCGAAATGAGGGAGACTGATATAACCCTTGAAACTCATTTCCCTGAAATTTACAAGACCTTGAAAGAATGGGCGAATGAGTTGATCCGCAATAAGGGTTGGAGCCCCCAGGAAATGGAGTTCACTTTTGAAAGCCCATTGACTGAAGATCTGTACATGTTGCAGAGCCGGAATATGACCATGCGGGAAAGGAAGAAAGTTTTAACCTTTGACCCTGCAAATATTTCAGACGATAAATTATTAGGACGTGGTATAGCCGTTAGCGGCGGAGCAATGAGCGGTCGGATTGTTTTCAGCCTGAAAGAAATCGACCAATGGAGAACCATGGAACCTGAAACATTTTTGATCCTTGTCAGGGGGGATACGGTTCCAGACGACATTCAGGAAATATATGCAGCAGACGGTCTTCTTACGGCCCGTGGGGGGGTAACTTCCCATGCAGCAGTTGTTGCTCACAGGCTAGGCAAAACTTGTATTGTCGGATGTGGCAACCTTGTCTGTAACGAAAAGGAAAAAAGCTGTCGAATTAATGAAATACTTTTTAGATCCGGAGACCATATAAGTATTGACGGCCGTGAAGGGTCTGTTTATCAAGATTTATTAAGGGTTAAAGAAGCCTAACTAGTGCCTGAACGAAAAGTCATGTTCAGGCAAAATCCGAATATCGTCGATTATTCAGAAGTGAGGAACATGGATAGCAAAATCGGAAATGATCAAGGATTAAAGCTAGGCATTAACGGCCTTGGCAGAATTGGAAAGCTGACTATCTGGCACCATGTTGGACGAAAATATTTTAATGAACTTGTTGTTAATATCGGGCGTGAGGCCGGAACATCCCTGGAGGACATCGCCCATTACCTGGAAAGGGATTCAATTTACGGTTCGCTCCATGGATTCCTGTATGGTCAAAACTCGGCACCGCTGATTGGTGATCTGGACGAAGAAAACGGCTCTTTGACCATCGATGGCGTAACGATCCGGTTTTTAAGGTCATTTAGAAATCCGATTGAAATTAACTGGAAAACCCATGGCATAAATCTGGTGGTCGATACCACCGGGCAATTTCTTGATCCAACCCTTCCTGCTGATCATCCCAAAGGAGCTGTGCGCGGGCACCTTGAGTCTGGAGCCGAGAAAGTCATTGTTTCTGCACCGTTTAAAATTAAGGATGAGGGAAAACCGATGCCGGAGGATGTCGTAACCTCGGTCATGGGCATCAATGACGATGCCTACGATCCTCGGCGCCATAAAATTATATCAAATGCATCCTGCACCACCACATGTCTGGCCCATATGATGAAACCTCTTATCAATGCTTTTGGCCCGAAAAAAATTCTTTCTGCTTCCATGGCTACGATTCATGCCGCCACAGGATCACAGGAGGTTCTGGACAGGCTTCCAAAAGCAGGTGCGGTCGATCTGAGAAAAAGCAGGAGCATAATGAATAACATTATCCTGACCACAACCGGTGCTGCCAAAGCGCTCAGCCTGGTTATTCCCGAAATGGAACAAATCGGATTCATTGCTGAATCGGTAAGGATCCCCACTTCCACAGGGTCTCTGTTAATACTAGTGTTGAATCTCCAGGAAGAGCTGTCCGGTGAACCGATCAGCAGGGAACTGATTAACAGTATATATCTTCAGGCTGCATCTGATGATCCCAAAGGTTATCTCCATTATTCGGACAAGCAGAATGTTTCGGGAGATATCATCGGAATACCAAGGGCTGCCGCTGTCATTGAGGGACATGAGAACCACACTCGTACAGCAGAACTATCCATAGACCTGGGAAAAGTGCCGGGACTGGAAAAGGAAATGATATCTTTGCTAAAAGGTACTATTGTCCGGGTGCCTGTGACACAGGCTGTTATATACGGCTGGTACGATAATGAAATGGGAAGTTATGTTAACATTCTCGGTGACAGGGCTGTTTCAGTGGCTGAAGATATGTGATCGCATAGGTTCATTATAACAGGTTGCTGCCAATGATTTTCCCTTGACAAAAATATGATCTGCTAATACAAAACCGCAAGTTATTTATTTGTAATCTTATACGTCCTAACCGGCATCTCCATTTGGCGAATATACAAGCCTTTGGAAATTTTCATTTTTTTGAGTTCCTTTTAATGGTTGTCTTCATGATTAACTAAAATCATAAACTACTTCTTGACGGAGTTTCCATGAGTACATTAGATGAGAATACTAAAGAGATTTCTGAAGATGCTCCCGGCGAGGCAGCTGCAACGCCATCCCAGGAAATGGATATAGAAGAGCAGGATAAAGGGTCGAGTGGACCCATTATCCTGTTTTTTATTGTCGGGCTAATTGCAAGCCTTATCGTGGGATGGATCATTTACCCAAAACTTCTCTACTCCCGGAAAAAACAACCAATAGGCTTTAGCCATGTTCTTCATGTTGAGGAAGTAGAAGACGAGTGTGAAAGCTGTCATTTCTTTCGTGAAGACGGCACCTATTCCGGGGTCCCGAAACTTGAACAATGCGTTGATTGTCATGAAGAGATTCAGGGAGATAGTCAGGATGAGGTCAAATTCGTTGAGGAGTATGTTTCTGAAGAAAGAGAAGTTCCGTGGTTGATAAATTCCAGACAGCCGGACAGCGTATTCTTTTCACATGCAGCCCATATTAAAGGTGCAGGAATGGACTGTGTAACATGTCACGGCTATATCGGCGAATCCGAAAGTTTAAAGGTTTATGAGGAGAACCGGATAACGGGTTACAGCCGGGACATCTGGGGAAAAAATATCGGCGGGTTAAAGAAGAATACCTGGGACCGGATGAAAATGGATGATTGTGCTGAATGCCACGAAAAAGAGTACGCTCTTATTGAAAGGACCGATGTTAAAACACCCTTAAACAGACTGTTTGATAATCTCCTTACCGTGCTCTTTCCGGGCATGACACCGTCGTCCAGCAAAGGAACCAGCGTTCAGACAGAAAGAGATGCATGTTTTGTATGCCATAAATAGTGCTTTACCGATGACCCTGAATATGACTTTTCGTTTAGGCACTGAATAAATTTGATGAATATGATTTGTTTCTTTATAGAATATTAGGGGTAGAATCGATGAAGATCTGCAGAAGAAGTTTCTTGTCGTTTTTAATTGGTGGTGCAGCCGGCACAACCCTTTCACCGCTGCCATGGAAGGTTACGGATGACCTCTCCATATGGACACAGATGTGGCCGTGGACTCCGGTGCCGGAAGATGGTGAAATCAGTTATGTCAATTCTGTCTGCACCCTCTGTCCCGGTGGTTGCGGCATTACTGTTCGCAAAATCAATGACCGGGCTGTTAAAATTGAGGGAATGAAAGGTCACCCGGTAAATGACGGAGGGATATGCATCCTGGGCCTTTCAGGTCTTCAGCTTCTTTATGGTCCCACGCGAGTCAAGACGCCTTTGAAAAGAGTGGGGGAAAGAGGTCAAGGAAGATGGGAAAAAATCTCCTGGGATGATGCCGTATCAGAGGTTGCAAAGAAATTAGGTAACTTGAGATCAAAAGATCAGTCACATAATGTCGGTTTTATTTCAGGTTCAGATCGCGGGACAACGGGTTTACTTTTAGACAGGTTTTTGACCGTATACGGTTCTCCCAATTTGATGAGGACACCATCGATCCTTGATTCCTATGAGCTTACCCTTTACCTGATGCAAGGTGTACAGGCTTTGCCTGGATTCGATCTTGAAAATGCCGATTTTGTCTTAAGCTTTGGAAGCGGGATAATCGACGGCTGGGGATCTCCGGTACGTATGATAAAAGCCAACAGTAACTGGCGCAGTACCGGTGCGAAGGTGATTCAGGTTGAGCCGCGCCTTTCCAATACTGCTGCCAAATCGGACAAATGGATTCCCATCAATCCCGGCACCGAAACAGCCCTGGCCCTGGGGCTTGCCCACGTAATTATTGATGAATCTTTGAACAACTCCGTTTTTGTTAGTAAATTTTCTGTTGGATTTCAAGACTGGAAGCGTCT
>JAZFVY010000069.1:0-7888 GCA_036447975.1 Desulfobacterales bacterium | reverse complement strand
TTTACTTTTATTTCTAAACCGATTGTTGAAGCACTTTCTGCTTGTTTCAAACAGACCGTCGTGTATCAAGTTTCAAGTCAAAAAGTGCCTGAAAAGATGCAGGAATGGTGTAAAAGCGGCACACTTGACATACGCATACCTGTTGAAGGTGATGAAAAAAAACTCGACAAAATACTCGAAGATTACAGAGCCTGGATAAATCTCCACCAGGGAAGCGAGATAGCCTTTCTAAAAACCCAGGCTGATAAGATCCCGATTTTTGATGAAACCTCTTCATCACAAATCAGGGATGATATCAAAAAGAAACTCCGCGAAAACCAATCTCAAGAAAAACCCGACGATCTGTTTAATGCAAGATTATTTCTTCACATTGCCCAGGAATTCGACTTGCAAAAAGTTGTATTAAAACAGGATCTTCTGTTATTCGAAACCATGGAGCAAGATCTCATGAAAAACCTTAGGGGCGAGAATGAAAATTTACATATAAAAACCGCTGGCAACAGAACATTGGAAGCAGATGATCCGGGCCATTATATGACAAAAGAGCGAATAATGGCCTGGACCCGCCTTATGCAACATGATCAACAAATTTCCGGGCTGTTTGTTACCAGCAGCCGGGCGATGCTTGAATACCTGATCGACATAGCGCCTGAGGTGGAAAAATTGATCTGTTTTGACGCCATTCCTGTGTTTGAAAACAGAGTTGAAGAGATGGAAAGATGGCAGGTTGGCTTAATGGAAAGCCTTGACATGCTTGCGACTAATCCGTTGCCTTCATCAATGGATGGCATTTTTGATGCACCAGCGGCTGAAGGATGTGATAGAAAAGCTGCGTTAACGCTTTATATTGTACCCGGTAAAACACCGCATGATTTCTTTGTTCGTTGTGTTGAAGGCGACCTGTTTTGTGCCAAAGACGAAAACCAGAATGCAGGTTTTAAAAACACGCTGATCGGGCTGCTTGAAATTTAAAGGCTTCTATAAAAAAACCATCCGAATACACCTCTGCCACAGTATTACACAGTCCCTCCAGTGAAAATCGTTTTTGCAGTTTTTCATCTTATTGCGGCATGGATCGCGCAAATTATTTGGGATCCGAGTTTTCATCCTGTTTTTATTTGATATATAAGCTTATAAATAATTTTTTTATGAGCAGGATACCCTTGATGTTTTTCTTAAAGGAGTTCGAGCTGTTATTAATGGAGAATTGTGGCTTTCCAGGGATGTTATGACTCAATACATCTTTGAAAGTAAAGTACGAGGCGGCGCCTCCATACTTTTGCCGGGGACTTATTCCTGTGTATAGAAACAAATCTCATAGCTCAGGTATGAAGACCGAAACGTGCAAAAATTTCTGAAATTTTCAGCGCGGTGAGACCGAGGACATACATGCCGAAAATCTCAGCGCCATACAAGCGGGCAATTATCACCTGGCACAAAAACCATGTCCCTCTTCTTATAACACTGCCAATTAGAGTGGTACCAGCGCCTTTAGCTAGCTTTTCAATATCTCTTTTATTCTCTTCTAACATACTATTGCTGCAAATGATTGATGATAATATCTGCCACTTGTTCTATATTTATATCCTTTTTGGTGCTCGGGTACGACATAAAGAGGTGCGCATCGTCATATGTATGCATTCCTCTGAAATGAGTCGTAGAAAAAACTTCCTGGCGGCCAACCGCCCCTTTAAGATCAAAACCGTAATTAGGCAACAGATAGATGTCCGGCCCTTCTTGAACAAAACTTCCATGAAAAATTTCTTCTTTCAGATATATCTCTTTTATAACATCTTGTCCTTTAAACTTAATACTTCCGAGATTCTCTTTTAATTCATCTCTAATCCCGCTATAATCCAGCTGTTTCACGCTTCCCTTACTGTATTTTCCCTCCAAGTGGATATAGATTCTTGAAGGATCTAGGCAGAATGCCCTTGCATCCTTGGTTATTCCTTTAAGGTCTTCTATATTATTTAGTTTCAGATAACCATTTTCTATCAGCCATCTATTCAGATTGACTTCACTCTTGATTGTAGTAAAACCGTGGTCGGAACATGTAAGGAAAACTGCGCCGTCCTCGGAAGCCTTTCCGGCCATTCTACCTATAAACCGGTCCAGTTCCTTATAGAATTTTTCAAATATTGCAAAATAGCTTCCCTCAAGAGCTGAGTCAAAGAAGAAATGGTGGAGTCGGTCGGTTTCGGTAACAGTACCGATAAACAACTGCCAGTTCTCATTATCATAGAGATATTCAATTGCTCTTTGCCTCTTTTCGAAGGTATTAAAGAGGTCCGCAAAAAATGCTTCAGGATCTTGAGCAGCTAATCTGACATTTACATCTATGCTGTAATCGATGGAATTAAGATAATTAAAAACCCGCTCAGGGTATGTTGCCTTTTTGAGGTCAAGGGCTACAAATCCACTAACCATTACTCCATTCATTGGCCTTGCAGGATATGTTTGTGGAATATTGAAGGCAACTGTCTTTATATCATCTCTCTCCCACATAGGCCGCTCTTTTAGAGTGTTAAAGTTTGGAAATATGTATTCATAACTTTGTTTATTAATATCCATAAAGCCAAAAATGCCATGTTCTGCCGGGTTCTTACCCGTCATAAAGCTACTCCACGCAACGGAAGAGACCTCAGGAAGGGTTGACCTCATCTTTAAAAGGCTTCCCCTGTCGCACAGCCCTGAAAGCTCGGGCATAATACCCGCATCCATATAATCAACAAGTAAGCTGTACGGGACGCCATCCAACCCCAAGACTACAACTTTTCTGTTTTTCTTCCCCCGTTTAAAAAGTTTGAACATTCCTCCTCCTACATATACCCAAGCGCTCTCAATTGGCCCATTATCTGTTCTTTATCCTGTCCACGCCCTACCCGCTCAGGCGTGTTTTCTAGATCCTGCATCCAGGCTGGTGTGTCAGATGCTTTCCCAGTAGCACACCTCGCTCCAAGAGAACGATACCCAAGTTTGTAAAGTCTATTGTAAGGGATGCCATATTTGAATATGGCAATCCATATGTCCCTTTCAGTGAAGTGTAGTATTGGGTGCACCCTGATGTGGTCAGGATTGGTCCTCGGGCTGAAGTATTCCTCGTCCTTTCTAGCTGTCTGTTCATCCCACCTGATAGCGGTTGAAAGTGCCTTGATTTTATTTTTCACAATGAACTCCTTCATGGGGATTGTCTTCATCAGGTGGTTGCACACCTTGGAATCGGGCACAAATGGGAATTCGGCTCCAAAGAAACCAATATCTATAAGCGCATTCTGATTTGTTTCGTTAAGGGAGGCAACGTTGACTATATCATCTATGTTTATTGTCTTTGAGCTAACGTCTTCATTTTTCAGATAGGATATCTCCAATGGCCAGTTGTCTTTTAAGTGGTCGACAAACTCTTTTATCTCATCAAATACGTCACCTTCGTCAATGAACATGCACTGCGGGAGTTTAATGCCCAGCTCGTCACATACCTGCTTATATAGCCAAAGATTGCATGTACTGTCCTTGCCTCCTGTAATGGCTATTGCAATATTGCTTGGATCAAACTCTGAAAATGCCCTTTTAATGACGTCCTTAGAAACACTCACTCTTTCATCGATGCTCATCTCCATAAGTTTTTCTTTCTCACTTTCCATCAATATAAATACCTCCTCAGTATTAATTTAAGGGCCTAGTAGCTGAGAGTCCGCTTTCTGAACATTTTTAACAATAATAAAGTGGGTTACATCGGCGTTCAGAGAAACCCATGTGAACAGGACTTCTTTTTTGAATGTGTGTGAAGCTGTATGAATAAACATTTTAAAATTTAATATTTGAATACATTTACATGATCTTGTCAAACAAAATGTCATAAAAATATAATCGTTCCAAAGTGTTATGCAATAACCAATAGTCTTAATCTGCATTTCTCATGAAGAATATATCTTTGCTTTTATTATAGCAAGAACAACCAGCGGAGGATGTGGTTCTTCAAGAATCTGCCATCGTTCTCGTTATTCAGAATTTTCAGAATACAGCTTTGCTGCTGCCTCAAATCCGGATCCTATATCAAACCCTCAACAGCACCTATCCTCATAAGGGCTTTTGCCAAATCGACAAGATCGATCGTCTACGGAGTGTTCTATTCCATAGCTCTCAATTCGAGTTCGACGATCTTCATTCGTTTTGAAATCTCCATTTTTCCGGCTTGATTTACCCGTAGATAAAAAAAATTGTCTTAGCAAGCGCATTGCTAAGTTTGGTGGGTCACCGATGATCAGATATAACCATGTGAACAGCAGGTCTTTTATGAATTTGGGTAAAGCTGTATGTGTTGATTTGTTTTTGTTGCCGTTCATTCACTGACCATGTCAGTAGACCATGTCAGTGGTTTAGACAGATTAATTAAAAAAATATAAGAATGCTTGACTCCCATAATCAATTGGTATATGGATTTTGCCCGAAAATGGATAAATGGTGTATTTAACACCGTGATTTAATTTTTTCAGGAAAGGAGGCGCTTTAAATGCCATTTGTAGTAACCATTGACGAAGACAAATGTGAAGGTTGTGAAGAATGTGTAGATGTTTGCCCTGTTGAAGTATTTGAGATGGTTGATGACAAATCAGTTGCGGTCAATGCTGATGAATGTCTGGGTTGTGAAAGCTGCGTTGAAGTATGTGAACCCGGCGCAATTACCATTGAAGAGATATAACCAGCATAAAATGTCATTTTCCCCGGGCCATAGCTCTTTACTTATGACCCGGGGATAACTCAATTATGCAGGCAATCAGTTGTTATTCCCTTCAAAAGCAATTTTTTTCCCGCAAAATCACGACACCTAATATTTGTTATTTCTATTGCTTATCAATTCAGCAAGAAATCATAGAAATCGCCATCGATTCTTAATAATCATTCTTGCAAAAAAATAATGGTTCCTGATAAAGAAAAAAAATGACATACCACATAATTTTCGCGACACGTTTTGGCCATGCTTCGGTGATATACCGCCAAAAACCGTTTGCTGCCATTAAAATATTCCTCCCACGCAAAGACAGAGAGAGCCTTGTTGAAGCCGTTGAAACTGAGGGATGTGGCGACCCTGGTTCTCATGACAAGGCTGTCATCGTAAAAAAATTGATCATTGATTATTTCAAAGGAAAACCGATCCAACCTCCCTGGAAATGGATGGACATGGACGGGTTCACAAAGCTTCAACAATCCGTCCTGGTCGCCACTGCCGATATTCCATACGGTGAAATGGGATCCTATAAAGATATCGCCAAGACCGTTAATCGGCCGCGCGCCTATCGATTTGTGGGCACAACACTTGCAAATAACCCCTTTCCTATCCTGATACCCTGCCACAGGGTGATCCGAAGCGACGCTTCCTTAGGGCAGTTTGGTGGAGGAACAGACCTGAAAAGAAAACTGATTGAAATGGAAGCAAGGTATTTGCAAGATTAAAATGATGTAGCCTTTTCAAAACAATTTAATTTATTGTTTTAAATAAAAATAATGGTAGATATTATTGAAGCAAATACGGATGAATTAGTTTCAAAAGCAAAGGAGCTGTTTCAAGAATATGCTGAATCTTTAGGATTTGATTTATGCTTTCAACATTTTGATCAGGAGCTTAATGATTTCCCTGGCCAATATTCTTCACCAGAAGGCCGTTTATACCTTGCCGTTTCAGACAATCAGCCTATTGGCTGTGTCGGCCTTCGATATCTTGTAAATGGTATTTGCGAGATGAAACGCCTATATGTAAAGCCGCATTTCAGGGGGAGAAAGGCGGGAATACTGCTGGCAGAGGCTGTTATCAATGCTGCCAAGCATATCGGATATGAATACATGAGACTGGATACGCTTCCCTCAATGGAAAGTGCCATCTATTTGTATAAGACATTAGGGTTCAAACAAATAGAGCCATATAGACACAACCCCATTGAAGGGGCGATCTATATGGAATTGAATTTAACCCTAATCGATCGTTAACAAAAAGTGCCTACTTTCTGAGCACTTCCACCACTTCAATTTCTTTTAACCGCCAGATGTCTTCAATTTTTCTCAACTGGCATTTCAACTCATGGATATCCTCAACAAATTCTCCCGTTTTCAATTTACCTTCCATGCTTTCGGTTAAGCTCACTCTTGCAGTGTCTTTCTCTGGAAAATCAATGACAAAATCATAGAACTTCAGAGATATTGCTGAATACTGGGAACGCTTGCTAAGAACAAAAGTTGACAGTTCATCGGATGAAGCCTCTCGGGAGAACAAATAGGCGGGTGCATGAATTTTGCACGGATCGGTAATCACATCTCTTATTCGGTTTGCCTTTGCGGCCGCAATAATGTGGTTTTCCCCTGGTGCTTTTTCTATTTTTTCGGCAATAAATTCAAACTGTTTTTTTACTTTTGCCTCTTCACTTTGCAAAAATATAAAAAAAGCGATTATCCCTACTGTCAGAATTCCTCCTGCAATAATAATATGTTTTGCCTTTACCACAAGGGCACTCCAATTATCCTGTCAATTGATGTTTGTCCAAACTGGTGGACATCGATATGAACACTTCGGTTATCCCCTACTACATAAACATGACTTTTATCAACCTTCCGCGGAGAAAGGTTCCAGTTTGATGGGTAACGGACATATGTTTCATCAATTTTCTTTTCATTCACAAAAAGGACCCCTTTCTGAATTTCCACAACCTCTCCTTCCAGAGCAACCACACGTTTCAACAGGATGATTTTTTCACCTGCTAAACGGATGGCGACAACATCGTGCCTTTCAGGTTTTGAGAAAATATACCGCAACCTGAAACAGAAATTAAAGTCTCCGTTCATGTATGTTGGCTCCATGCTGTGTCCCTTTATGCGGAAGGGAAGACAGATAAAACTAAAAAAAATATACGCAAAAATAGCAACAAGCAATATCCTGAAGAGGTATTGTCTTGTAATTGCAGGGAAGAAAAAATGCTTAAGATTCGATTTCAATGATATTCCACCACGAAATAAACACAAGTCCCCACAAGCTCAACTCACAGCTTGTTCCTGAGCCAACAGCCGTACGTCCAGCGGTATCCTTTTTCGCTCGTCGCGCACTAGCGTCATAGCCTCACTAGGACACCGTCCCACACACACTCCACACCCCATACGGGATGATCTGTTCCAGATCACGCAGGGGAATAACTTTGTCTATGTTGACGATGGCTTTTGCTCCCTCCTTAGTAAGCACCTTGAAGTGAAAACGGTCAGCCCACCACTTTTTTCCTCGTGTCTTATATTAGGGAAGATATAGTCCAAGAGCACGCGGATGTAGTTCCTGGTCCAACGGCCATAGACATATCCATGCAAAGCATTGAAAACACGTGCAACAGACCCTGTCATCCTTTTTTTCTCCTTAAAGATAGATGATGAATTCCTAAAAACCTATTTAGCTATGCCAATTTGGCAATGCAGCGGCCTTACACCCTGCTCACCAGCGAGCAGCTCTGGCTCGCCTGGTGCAGTAATTGGTTTTGTCAAAAGATTTTTTCACTTTTTGGTTTTTTTTACGTTTCTTTCCTTTTTTTGACCCCATTTGCCTCCATAAGTTTTACCAACATCTCGTAGGGCTGTGCACCAACATATTTATCTTGATTAATCACAAATGTAGGAACAGCTGTAATCGCTTTCTCTCGCGAAAGGTTCCAGTCCGCATCCACCGCCGCCTTAAATGCTCTTGCCGCAAGAACTGCTGCAGCTTCTTCGCTAGGGAGCTCAACAGATGCTGCTAAATCCACAAGCACCGGAATTTTTGCGATGTTCTTTCCGTCTACAAAGTAGGCCTTGAAGGCCGCCGTGTGGAATACATCCCCTTTATTCTTTGATTCAGCCCAAAGACCCAATTCCTGAGCTA
>JAZFVY010000068.1:0-2298 GCA_036447975.1 Desulfobacterales bacterium | reverse complement strand
GTATTTTCGCTTCTTTGGCCATGACCATAACGCTGTCAAAGAATGCGTCCACCGGATCACGCAATGAAGCGATCTCATGCAGCGCCTGTTCCAAATCTCCTTTGTCGAGATTTTTTGAAACCCTATTGTTAACTTCTTTATAAGCCGTATATAGCGCCAGTTCTGATTCATGCTGAAACAGACTTTTATTGACGGGTTTTGCTTTAAAGTCCTTAGCTTTTTTTATGATATTGACGACGCGCTTAAAAGCAACGGCCAGCGGTTCAAAATCAGGAGCTGTTTTAAGATTTTGAAGCGCCAGCACTCTGTTCCTTACATCCGGCACATTTTCCGATACAACACCTGTAACTGCAGCAATGACATCTTTTGAAAATCCTTCTTCAGCCAGTTGATGAGTCATGCGATTATTTAAAAAAGTATTTACCTTGTCGGTGATTTCTTTTATTTTCTTAACGCCTTTTACGTTGAGCAGTTTAATGCTCTTTTCAATCATTTCACTTAGAGAAAACGGAAGATTATGCCTAAGCATGATCTGAACTATACCTATGCCCTGGCGTCTAAGCGCATATGGATCGGAAGCACCCGTGGGGATAAGTCCAATGGAAAAAAAGCCGCAAATGGTATCGATCTTGTCTGCGATACCTATAATCGCACCTGTCAAAGTTTCAGGAAGCTCTCCTCCTGAATATATCGGCCTGTAATGTTCTTCAATTGCGGTGGCCACAGATCCGGGCTCTTTTGCAACAGAAGCGTAAACCCTGCCCATAATCCCCTGTAACTTGGGAAATTCACCTACAACATGGCTAACAAGGTCAGACTTGCACAACCAGGCAGCTCTTGTTGCCTCCTTTTTTAGATCCGAACCCTTTTCCACCGTATCTGCCAGAAATCCGGCAATCTTTTGAACCCGCTGGACCTTTTCATACATGGACCCAAGCTTGGCCTGGAAAAGAACGCCTTTCAGCTTTTCGACCCTGTCATTACAGGATTCCTTCAGATCACTCTTGTAAAAGAATTGAGCATCTGCAAGGCGGGCTCTAAGCACCCATTCGTGCCCGGTTGCCACTAGATCCATATCCTTTGTGCGGGTATTATTCACCGCAATAAAACAGGGCATAAGATTTCCATTATTGTCTATCACGGCAAAATATTTCTGGTGCTCCCGCATGGCCGTAATCAGTACTTCACCTGGAACTTCAAGGAATTCCTGATCAAATTTGCCGGCAGTAGCCACCGGATATTCGACCAGATTCTTAACAATATCAACAAGTTCATCATCAGGCAACACCTTCCCGCCAACGCTTTTGGCAGCCTTGGCGATCTCTTTCTCAACATTTTTTCTGCGTCCTTCCAGATCGACATGCACTTTTACAGAGCGCAGAATCTTAACGTAGTCCTTGGGATTTGAAATCTTGACTTTGGCGGGATGCATAAAATAGTGTCCGTAAGTATGCTTCCCGCTTTTGACGTTCCCTAAAGTGAAAGGTATAATTTTTTCTCCCAAAAGGGCTACGATTGAATGTATGGGTCTGGCAAATTCAATGTCAAGCTCAGCCCATTTCATGGTCTTGGGAAATGGTGTTGCCAGAATCACTTCCGGCAGAATACTTTTCAGCACGGTCCTTGTTGGAAGTCCGCGCTCTGCTTTTTTTGCACATAAATAACGGCCTTTATCCGTATCCTTAACTGTTAAAGCATTTTCGGAAACGCCGATCTTTTCAGCAAATTTCTTCGCCGCCACAGTCAGTTGTCCCTTTTTATTAAATCCGATCTTTTCGGGGGGGCCCAAAATTTCCGAAGTTACGGATTTTTGTTTGTCTGCAACTTTTTTTACTTCCACTGCAAGACGTCTGGGGGTTGCAAAAATTTTGGCACTCCCGTGCTTAATACGGGCATCGGTCATTTTTTGCAGCAGCGTTGATGTCAAAACATTCAGGGCAGGTTCAATGTAGCCAGCCGGAATTTCTTCTGTCCCTATCTCAAGTAATAAAGTTTCCATATCCACCTCTGTTTTCATTTTATCAGATGCAGTATTCAAGATAAAAAATTCATGAACCGGGTATCATGTTAAAAAACTGAACTTGCTATAATATCATCCTTCCTTTTTTAACAACGGATAACCCATTTCCTCTCTCTGCTCAAGATATCCTTCTGCACATGCTCTGGCAAGTTTTCTTATGCGTCCGATATAAGTGGTCCTCTCCATAACACTGATAGCTCCGCGAGCATCCAGAAGGTTAAAGGTATGTGAACATTTCAAGCAGTATTCATATGCCGGAAGAACCAACTTTTCTTTAA
>JAZFVY010000067.1:0-4828 GCA_036447975.1 Desulfobacterales bacterium | reverse complement strand
CGAGGATTTCGGGTTCATGTCGAGTGATGACCGGAATCGAGTATTTTTGCAGATCGAGAAAGGAGTCTATCTTTTGATACAGATGATGGGTGTTGATAATAACAGCTTTACAGCCCGCATATTGCAGATTGCAAATAATGATGTCCAGCAGCGGACGTCCTGCAACAGTAAATAGAGGTTTTGGCGTATTTTCCGTAAAGGGAAGCAGCCGCGTTCCGAAACCTGCGGCAAGTATCAATGCCTTCATATTATATGTGTTACGTAACGATTACAAACAACTTAAATATTTTTGGATTGTATCGGCGTAGAATTCAATCTTGTCATTATTTTCCGAACCTTTTACACCATTGGTGGTGAAAAAATCTATTCCATTATTGTAGTTAATTCCGGAAAGCGCTTCTTTTCGTTCGATTTCCTTCTGTTTGTACATACGATTTCCTATGCCTTCAATTTTTTTCAAACGTTCTTTTGTTTTAATGGAATTTTTAGGGTTTTGAATGAAGAAATTTAATACGATCCAGTATGATTCAAAATAGGTTTTCAGGAAGCTGGAAAAAAGTTTCAGTTTTCTAAAGCCTAACGAGGTCAGGTTGTATGTGTCAGGTAATGTGGGATGGGGCATTAGAATAGCATCATCAATAAATGCCTTGATGTTCTTTCTCACAAAGTATTCCGGTGTTCTGTCGACGTCATAGGCGAATTCATATTTAAAGAAATACTGAAGGAATTTGTAGTCATTATGCAGATCAGAAGCCGAAAATTGAAAAGCATCTTTAACAAGAATTGCAAGGGCGGTAATTGCCGCCGGGACAAAAAAGGCGACACAGTTGTTTTTGTAATATTCAAGATTCGGGCGCTTGCTTTCGTTTACCTTGAATATCACATCGGTAAGCTGGGGCTCTTTGTCTTTTGTAATACGTTCGATGAATTTTCTCTGGACATAACTGTCAAGAGCATTCTCAACTGCATGGACATGATCGAGAAGAAGCGTATCAGCCTGTTTTGCTTCTTGTGACGACAGGTAGCTCATGTACGTTTCAACATGGAACATGAAATGATCAAAGGAAAAACTTTTTTTGGAACAGTTCATGACAGCAGCTGCAACAATGGCATGAGGTGTAACAACAGAAACGCTGTTGATGGCATTTATAACCCTATGCCCCAGGTTGCGACAGAGAACATTTTGTTCTTTGGATGACATATCCTCAATCGGCGTGCCGTATTGCAACAAAAGTTCTTTAAAAGAGATGGGTTCATGGAACTGAATGTAGATTTTTCCATACCTATTATTCATGAATTTTCTTGCTTTAACGACTTGCCACAGACTCTCTGGTTTCTTTTGTTCACCCTCGATTTCATTTAGATATGAACTTTCCTCCAGGACCCTGTCATATCCTATAAAAATCGGTGCGAATATCATGTCTTCACACGCCTTGTTCTTATATGAATTGAGAAGGATCGAAAGCAATCCCAGCTTTGGCAGGGTCAATTTGCCGGTTCGGCTTCTGCCGCCTTCAATGAAGAACTCTATGTTGAAACCTTCTTCCAGGAGATTGTGAACATATTCTGCAAAAACCTTAGAATAAAGAACTGCTCCACTAAAGGTTCGCCTAATAAAAAATGCGCCGCCGGCCCTGAATATAGGGCCCATAGGCCAGAAAGAAAGATTTTTTCCAGCAGCGATGTGCGGACATGGCATGTTGCTCGCAAACAAGAGGTGAGACAATATCAGATAATCGATATGACTCTTGTGACAAGGAATAAGGATTAACGGCCCTTTCTGTGACATACTTTTTACCTTGTTGAGCATATCATTATTGACCATAACCCCTTCAAACATTGTATTCAGAACCCAACTTACTACTTTTTCGGCTATCCTGATTATGGCTATATTGTATTTGGCGGCAATTTCTTCAAGATATGCCTCCGCTTTTTTATGTACCTGCTGGATAGGAATTTCGCGCGTTTTTGAATGATGCTCCATGAAGTTTCGTAGACGTTCTTTTGTCAGGATGTTTTCCTTCAGTTCTTCCCAGGTTTTGAGGACAGGTCCCGTGATGCTCTGGCGATGACGATTGATTTGAACCAGCAGATTTCGTCTTAAGACAAGCGCCTGATATTCACTGCTCCTTTCTCGGATATCTGTAAACTCCAGAAAATCTTTTAGATTGATAGGTTCCGAACTTTCTACAAAGACCTTTCCGGGTTTTGAAAACATGGTAATAAGGCGTCTAATTTTACCAGGATTTTCTTTTGTGCCAAACAGAATGTCTGTGAAACTCGGCGTTGATCGATGAGGTTTCTTATCAAAAAACATTAGATGCGGAACAATAAAAATAGGACGTTCGATCGTTTTTTGAAATTCGATAAGATACTGGATTGGATCTGTCTTTTCTTTAACAAATCTTCGGTAAAAACCTTTTTTTTCCACCAAAGAGAGTAAAGCCGCCCGCCCGTCTGTCAGCTCCTGCTGGATATATCCTTCTCGATATGGATCAGGGAGAGTCATTTTAACTATGTGGTTAAAGTATGCCTTGAAAATCTTAATAATGCGTGATATCGGCTGCCATATAATAACTTTATAGTCAAAGCCTATTTGAGGAAATGGAAGACCGGATTGCTTGTAGCGGCTGTAGTAAAAGAGGTACAAAAAATAACTTTTATGTTTTGTGACATAAACAACAATACCCTCTTTTTGAAGTTTTTTCAGATCAAACGTCTGTTCTTTGGCAACCTTGATGCCGGAAAAGAAAACTTTAAGGAGAAAGGTTGATAAAAAACCAATATTGTCAGGCAGATGGCAGAAATGGTGATAGTGGGTATCCTGAAGGACTGAATCTTCCCCCTTTTTTTCTTTGATTCTGGGTTTTGCAAGTATTACTTTTAGCCATTTAATCATGGTAAAATACCAACATTATTTAGTGTCCATCCAGAAACAGTATCTTTCGGCCCAATATTGCGTTCTCTGATTTTTTCGATCCTCGACGTAGGTACACTACGCCTACGGTCGAAAAAATCCTGCGGCCTTGTCTTGAACCAAAATCTACTATTTCTGGATGGACACTATTTGGCAAGGACCGCTTTCATCCCGCTCCGGGCGGGACTGTGTTGCAGGGCGCTCGCGGTAGTTCACTAAAGCTTCGCACCCTGTGCCCCCGGTAGCGAGATTTCGCTTTGCTCAACTTGTAGTTGTGGCGAAATCGGGACTTGCAGAATTTAGATTATAAATAAAACACGAAAAATAACAAATATTAATTTTGATTGCAATGTTTTATTTGTTACTATTGCTCTCGGCGTAAGCGATCTGGACAGATTAGGCTTGCGTTACAATAATTGTTGTGCTAATTTTATATATTATTAATTCTTGATGGCTTCATAAAAAGTCCAACTTCTGCGTTGCGCTTCATTTCGTTGTCATTTCGGCGTACGCTATGTACAACTCATGACACGAAATTCGCGCGCCTTGAATTTGGAGCTTTTTACTTTGCCATCGCAATTTTGACTTTTACGAGTTTGTCAATTCTTAAAGGAGGATGATTTTTTATGAAGACTTTAATAGGCGGGGTAATCGGAGCTGCATTGGGTTTCATTGGTCTGATCGTGTGGTGGAAACCCTTTTTACAGCTTTTAGCCGGTGCTATACCAGCGATGCTTCTGCTTGGCGGTGGATTGGCTATTTATCTGGGCTTAGACGAAATGAAAGACACCTGGAAGAAAGAAGAGGTAACGGTTGAAGCTTCGGGCAGTGACGAAGACACTGAAAAATACAAAAAGGAAATTGATGATCTGAAAAAAGAGATTGAAACCTTGAAGGACGAAAAAAAATAAAATATAGTAGCTTGCAAAACAAATGATCTTGTGAGAAATTCGGGCTAAGTTCTCTCAGCTTTCTTTATGGCTGAAGTTGCCAGAAAATCTGCCCTTTCATTCCCCTTGATACCGCCGTGCCCTTTTACCTTGAAGATTTTCAAGTCATTGAATTTCGAAATAATATTAATAATCGATCCTATGATTTCCAGATTTTTTTTTGCTTTCCAGCCTTGGACTATAACTCCGTATGCATAGCTACTATCCGTAAAAAGCCGTACCGGAAGATCGGTATTTTTTAACTCCAGAAGTCCCGTTCTGATTGCTTCAAGCTCTGCGATGTTGTTGGTCGCAATACCGATATATCTTGATATTTCTTTTTCATGTTTTTCATAACTCAGCACAATCCCTATTCCTGATGGTCCGGGATTTCCGGAAGATGCCCCATCAGTATAAATACAGACAGCATCATCACATAGGGCCTCGTCGATGATTATTATTTCCTGTTTGGGCTTATTTTTTTTAAGTTTCTTGCCCGATTGTTTCTTTTTATGATCTTTGGTTTCAGATTGTGACAAATCGATGGGCTTGACATTATTTTGATGTACCCAATACTCGTGATCCTGGTCAAGCTGGTATTTGATCAATACCTTGTCGTTTTTAACAACAGGTCTCTGGTTCTGGTCTAAGGCCAGCCAGACCTTGTTGTTTTTAAAACGCATCCTTTTCCAGTTCATTTTGTTATTTGTCATTGTGTAACACTTTAGCTTTTTGAAAATATTACCGCTTCAGGTATAATTAAATTTGGTTCTTCTCCAATTTAGTTGGAGAAGAGGGTCCAAGGATTCCAGGGGTCAAGGATTCAAGTGTTTGTTTTCTAAGTTTTATCAGCGGTTTTAACATTCTTTCGATTTATGCTATGTCTTTTTTTGCTGTACCCAGTTCACAAACAGAACCATAAGAAATGTAAAGCATCCTAATGTAATCAACGGTTGTCTTTCTTCCATATCCTTTTGCAATA
>JAZFVY010000066.1:0-3989 GCA_036447975.1 Desulfobacterales bacterium | reverse complement strand
AGATCGTACGGGGTGGTTAAAATTATCGCCTTCCTTGAACTTGAACAAAATTGAGCATTTTTCAAAGATCTCTATGTGGGGCCCATTTGAATTTTTATACTATGTTTTCCGGGAGCTTTTGGTTCATGAAAAGTGGCCGGTTTGCCTCGGAGCCTATCCCGGATTTATCTTCACGCTTGAAGCAGGATTCATTGGTAAGGCATCAGTGGGGTAACTGTCCCGCCAAGGACAAATGAGCGAATCAGGCTCGCCCGGTGGAATCCCCGGACCTGTTATTGCAATTCTTCATCCGATTCTTCAAACCCATGAACCGCTTTGGCCCTCTTTTTTTTGACAATAATAAAACAAACCGTGATCATAAAAAGTACAAACATTGGAAGAAGGAGCTCAGCCAACATCATCTGCCCCTCACCCGGGGCAGGCTCCACAGACTCAATCCGTGTTATTTTTTCTTCATTACTTACCCTTGTGTGAATGGTCATTGCAATTGCGCCGATATAAATTGCGACAAATGCAATGGCAAAAATGCATAATCTTTTTTCAAATTTGCTCATAACCATATAACTTTATTTTGTCCTTAAAAACCTGGTCCTTTGGGCCAGGTCAGAGACAATTGGCTATGCCGAGAAAACCTCTGGCAAGTGAAAAGTGAGCTAAAGTTAAAAGTGCCTAAAGTTAAGGTAGCGCTGGCGCGCTTTCATATTAAATGACTGAGCGACACGCGGCGCAGGCGCCTGCGCTGCGCGAGCGACTCCTGAACTTCACACTTTAGATCACTTTAGATCACTCCACACTTAATTGTTTTGATAATTTCATCCTCTTCCAGGGGCAAACTCAAAGCCTGACCCTCTGGGCCAGGATTCTTTACGCTTCGGTAAGTTATGGCAGCCACGATCTAACTTGAACGGAAGTTTCTTTGGCACGTGCGATTATCTCAGCAATATCCAGGGTCAGCAATTTTCGATCTTCCATAACCAATTGCCCGTTGATTATGGAGTGCCTGACATCTCCTCCGTTGGCAGCATAAACTAGATGGGACGTTGCATTATACATGGGGGTTAGATGTGGCTTATGGATATCGACTACAATGGCATCCGCCCTTTTTCCTACTTCCAGAGAACCGGTAATATCTTCGAACCCCAAAGCCTTTGCCCCTTCGATGGTGGCCATTCTCAGCACAGAAAGAGCATCCATGACCGTAGGGTTCATGGAGTGGACCTTGTGGAGCTTGGCAGCCATGTCCATTTCCGTAAAGAGATCCAGGTTATTATTGGATGCGCATCCATCTGTACCCAATCCCACCGTTACACCCCGTGCCAGCATTTCTGGAACAGGAGCGATACCGGATGCTAGCTTCATATTGCTCTCGGGATTATGAACGGCTTTTACCCCGAAATCTGCCATTTTCTCAATATCCGATTCCTCCAGATGAACACAGTGGTCTGCAATGAGATGCGGCCCTATAAGCCCCAGGGAATCAAGATGCTCTATGGGGGTCTTTGCGTATTTTTCCTTTATTTCGACAACTTCATTTAATGTCTCAGCTACATGGATAATTAACGGCACATTATGTTTCAAAGCCAGTTCATTTGATGCAATAAGCAGTTCAGGGCTACATGTAAAAAGGGAATGGGGCTCTACAGCTATTGATACTATGGGATCATTTTGCCATTTCCGAATCAACGATTCCGTATACTCAAGACCATTTTCCACGGGCCCGTAGTTTGGAGAGGGAAAATCGTAAAGGACTTCTCCCACCAGACATCTCATACCCGCTTTTCGAGCCGCCTTTGCCACCTCTTCCTCAAACAGATACATGTCACAAAAGGTGGTGGTGCCGGACATAATCATCTCTGCAATGGCAAGCAGGGTCCCGGTGTAAATAAATTCTGCATCCATCTTGCTTTCTACCGGAAAGATGTAATTGTTCAGCCATTCCATGAGGGGAAGATCATCCGCAAGCCCCCTGAAAAGACTCATGGCGGCGTGAGTATGACCGTTTACGAGGCCGGGAAGTATCAAATCGCCCTTGGTATCGATGATTTTATTGGCCTTAAATGAAGCCGGGTCGCCAACTCCAATGTGAGAAATACTATCACCAAGTATACACAAAAAACCGTTTTCAAGGATCGAGTTTTGCGTATCCATGGTCAAAATTGTGCCATTTTTTATGATAATATCTACTTGCTGCATCTTGCATTCTCCAGGTTTTCGGTCATAATCTTCCCATATCAGTAATACTTTTTAACCTCAGCTTTACCATCCGTCAACCACTCTTGACAATAAAATGATATTGTATCATGAAATAATATCATGTTTGCCTTTTTAAATTTTAATATTGGAGTAAAATAAATGGTCTTCGATATTGTTATACACAACGGTACCATCATTACTGTAAATTCTGATTTTGATATCATTGAAGACGGTGTTGTCTGTATTAAAGACGGAAGAATTGAACAGGTTGAGGCAAGACCTGCAAGCCTTCCGCATATAGAGGCCAAAGAACTGATCGATGCAAAGGGCGGAATTGTAATGCCCGGCCTTGTCAATACCCATACCCATCTTCCCATGACCCTGTTCAGAGGGCTTGCGGATGATCTTCCACTCCAGGTATGGCTTAACGAACATATCTTTCCTGCCGAAGGAAAACATATAAACCCCGAATCTGTTATGCTTGGAAGTCTTCTGGCCTGCGCCGAGATGATTCTGTCGGGAACAACAACCTGCTGTGACGGATATTTTTTCGAAAATGAAGTCGCTTCGGCTGTTTATATGTCCGGTATGCGAGCCGTACTAGGCCAGGGTGTTATTGATTTTCCCGCACCGGGTGTGCCGGACCCGTCGAGCAACATCAAGATCGCCGTCGCTTTCACGGAAAAATGGAAGAAATTATCTCCCTTAATAACACCTTCAATATTTTGCCATTCCCCCTATACCTGTTCGATTGAGACATTGAAAAAGGCCAAAGATGCCGCAGCTTCACAGGGATTACTTTTTCAGATTCACGCTGCTGAAACCAGAACCGAACAGGACCAGATTCAATCAGAACACCAGACAACACCGGTTCAGCTTCTTGACAGGATCGGTATCCTGGATCAGAATACGCTGCTTGTACATACCATTTGGGTAGACGATGATGACATCGAGACAATCGCAAAACGCCGGGCAAAGATTTCCCATAATCCAGAGAGCAATATGAAGCTTGCTTCGGGCATCGCTCCAGTTACGGATTTTATAAAGGCCGGCATATGGGTGGGTCTTGGGACAGATGGATGCGCAAGCAACAATAATCTTGATCTTTTTCAGGAAATTGATACGACTGCTAAGCTTCACAAGGTGAACGCCTTTGATACTACCGTCATGGATGCACGGACCGTGCTGAATATGGCAACCATTGGTGGCGCTAAGGCCATCGGCCTTGATAAAGATATTGGTTCACTAGAAATCGGTAAACAGGCTGATCTTATTATTATAGATATTGACAAGCCCCACCTTGTCCCCATGTACAACCCTGTATCACATATTGTTTATTCCGTGCGGGGTTCGGACGTACGGGATGTCTTGGTTGCCGGAAGAATACTGACCAGGGATCATAAACTGCTGTCATTAGATCTGGAAGAAATACTTGCAAAGGTTGCTGATATCAGTGGGATCATAAAAAAAATGTAACCCGGACAAAAGGCCCGTCAAGGGAGAAGGAGCTTTTTGACTTTTTACGAAATGACCAATTTTGATCGTTTGAAAAATCCGTTTAGGTTGTTGCAAAGAAAAGGCGATTATATTATAATGCTTTAATTCATACAATTGCTGAAGGAGAGTTCTATATGTCTGAAATAAAGGAAGTCGTTTTAAACGAAGAAAATAAGGCCGATATCAGATGTTCAAAATGCTTAAAGAATAGGACTGTGGACATGTCCAAATACACAACTATGGATCGTGTAATCAAATTCAAAACCAAATGCTCATGCGGACATTCAGAAACTATTTTT
>JAZFVY010000065.1:0-2256 GCA_036447975.1 Desulfobacterales bacterium | reverse complement strand
GCGACGTTGAGGCGGATATCGTGGACGAGGCCTGCCGCCTGGTGGAAGTTCATGAGGTGGGTGGCGATTCCCGCTCCGATCTGCTCAAGGATGCGGACAGCATCTCCTATTTCGATGTCAACCTGCCGCTCTACTACCAGCGCGAGGGCTGGGCTGAGACCCAACGGCGATCACTCTGGGGTTACCGCCGGCTTACTCAAAGAGCGCAAGAGATCGTCAAGGGCATTGAGTATGAAGAGGAGGACCTGATCTCTTTGATGAAAACAGTGTTTGATCGCGCTGAAAAAAGCAATTTCAGTGACTGAACTATTAGAGGTGCCCTACTACTCCTTGCTGAAAGTAAAGAATCCCCGCCCAGGGGCATTCATTGCTTGCCCAGATAAAGCTAAATTATCGTTAACCGTAAACTGTTACCGAATACAGGCATAGCCAATTGTTTCTGATCACGCCAAAAGGACGTGGTTTTTTAGATTGTAATAAAGCCGATCCATCCCAACTGGAGCACGTCGAGTAGTTGCAGGATTTGGGCATATTTGCGGCCCTCGCCGCACTATTTCAATTTCACCTGCTGCTCTACATAATCTAATTGAATGCCACTTTTGCCGGAACCGCGGCCATAATAATTCCATTCTGGAAAATTAAAGTCCGAAGTGATTGACCGTGGAGACAGAATCATCACCTTAAGAAACTGTTCTAAATCAGGCGCATTATAAACGTTCGTGTCAAATCCCCATTTCTTGAGCTGACGCAGCAACGCTGAACATTTCTCCAATTCCCAACTGATGGAAAAGCGATTGATGCCCCAGCCTTTTAGTAGCGTTAGTATATTCTTGGCTTGATCTGGCACGGAGAAGACCAAGGGACAGATAAAATCAACGGTGGTTTGTATGACAGCATTGGGAAAGGCTTCCGACAACATTTTAAATCCTTCTTCTTTAAGCACATCTATATCACCATTCAACCAAATATCTTCATCCTTAAAACCATCCTTTTTGAGTAGCTTTATGGTTTTACGCAATACAATACTCTTGTCTTTAAAATCAACTTTGATTCCCTTGCCACGTTGTTGAAACTCAGCCAATAACTCATGTAATGATAGATCGATATTTTCGATCGATAGAGTCTCATCTTCCAGCGGATTGTCATGTTGCAGTAACACCGATCCATCTTCATGCACGGTCTGTACATCCACCTCGCCCCATTGAATGGGAGAAGAGAGAAACTGCTGCATATTTTTTCGGTCATTGATACCATGCCAAACCAAGTCAATGTACGAAGGTAAGTCCTTTTCATGTACCAGTTCGCGCAATTCATAGGTACTACCTTTTTCCACAGCAGCAGCCACTAGCCTATCATTTGAGCGATAAACGGTATCCGCCTGGAGCAATAAAATATCGTGGGTATCTTTTCCGCTGGCAATAGCGTCGAGTGATTGCGTTTCACTATCGACAAAACAAATCACATGATATCCAAGCTTCCGAAAATAGGAGAGACATTCTACAGCTGACTCAGAGGGGGAGTTATGCTTGGGGAAGTAGATCAATTCTTTGGGAAGCTTTAACTGATAGTCTTTGCGAAATCTTTTAAGTGCTTGGATGGTTTCTTGCCGCATATCTTGGGAGCAAATATTTTTCAATCCGACCGCAGTCCTGGACTGCATCTGAAACCAACAAATGGTTTCAATGACCCCTTCCATCGGCCGCATTTGCACCCGTGAAGACTTACGGTAACGCGTGTACCAAGAGAGAAATGCTTCTATCTGTTCAGGTAACCACTGATATTCAGTGAGGAATGAAGACAACAAATCCTCATGAATTTTGATTTCATCTGGTTTTAACCGGTAAAAATAATGGGTGCCTTGTAATTGGTCAAAGGTGCGCAATGCTCGAAAGAGCTGATATTGCATATCGTTAATGCAACCATCGATATCAAAAATCAACATCAAATCCTTATTTGGATACTGTTCTTTCATGTATCTATAATGCAGACTTAATGCTTTCATCCAGTTTTTCATAATGGCTACTCATAACTAGCTGAAACAAGGACTTTGGTAATATGCCCGTAAGTCATAAATCGGTCTTGATGCCATACTTCTCTTTTATGGCATCCAAGAATCCCGCTGAATTCGCTGGCTTACCTCCACCTGATCGCGGACATCCTACAGCCCCAGAACGTTATCGCACTGTGATACTTGTCACGTTGCTGTTTTTCGCACCTTGCAAGCTATTTCATGGGCTGGGATATTCGAGATTCGCG
>JAZFVY010000064.1:0-2681 GCA_036447975.1 Desulfobacterales bacterium | reverse complement strand
CATTCACGGTCTTTACCCTTCAGATCATTTCCCGATGTATGCCACATTTCAGTGGGAGAATTGAAAAAGTTTTTCGTATCACACGGGCAGTTTACATTTTCGTGAGAATGATATGCTATTTTTTTTTAAATCTAAACAGTCCCTTTTTTATTTTAGGATCCTTAGCTTTGATGCAGCTTACCCGGGCGTTCAAGATACCGCCGGCCTCTACTATAAAATCCTTGCAGACAATTTTCCCAGAGCAGTTCCCAGTCGAAAGTACAATCAATTCATTTGAAGCCCTGACCTCTCCCTCAAAAGTTCCGCCGATTTTTATATTGTTGACCTTTGTGTCAGCGAATACAGCCCCTTCTTCGGCAATAACCACATTTTCTCCCACAAGAGTTCCTTTCACTACACCTTTAATAACCAATCTTCCTTTGGTAGAAAGAGTGCCGTCAACAGTCAATTCTTTGTCGATGATAGAAAGTTCATCCGATTTATTCTTCACGATACATCTCCTGCAAATATTAATGTAATGAATCAGGTTGGCAATCCGTGTCTTTGGATTTCCCCTAACAACAAAATGTCCTTTGTATTCTCAGCGTTAACAAATATTTTGAAACATAATTGACGACATCGTAAAAGATCAAACCAAAATCGATATCAGCCTACCGCATTGAAACCTCCTCTTTGATTTCTATGGGGAATTCCTTTTTCAGCATCAGAGCACCAGTTTTGGCAAAAATGTATACTGTCATATTCTTAAAGAGCTTGGGAACATCCAAATAGTTTTTTTCGAAATGCATCGATTTAAAGCGAGCGATTGAAAAGTATTTTCCTCTTTTTATTCTGGATGGTTTTCCTGAAATCAAGGGTACGGGCGGCAATACCAGCCATTGATCTTTGTCGACCTCGTCATGTTTCAACACCACAAAGATTCGCCCTGAAACGTTTTCTGGATTCTGATCGATCTTATTCAGAGTAAATTTTATTCTCAAGGAACTTCCGCCTATTTCAAGGAGTTCATGACGAACAGTAACATCTTTAACATCAACGGCCTGCAATTTTTTTGATTGAACAGGCTTATCGGGTGTTTCTGAAACGCCAATCTCAATATCGGTACTCTTTTTTACTGAAGCAATAGGAGCGTTCAACGATTTAGCCAGTTTCTTTTGATTCTTGGCCTGTTTGGGTTCTAATTTTGACTCGGCCATAACAAGTCGGACCATGAGGATATCCTTTTCATCCTGCAGAGACTCAACTTTCTGTTGCAAAGACCCCAAAGCGTTTTTAAGGCTAAGGTTCTCTTCAATATTGCTCTTGGAAAAAAAATAGAGGCAGGCCGCTGAAGCGACAACAATAATCATTACAAATACCAACGAAATTGCCATCAACTTAAACCGTCCAACCGATATAATCTCTCCATGATCCCCAACAAACATAAGTGACCAGCGCCTGATCCTTTTTTCAGGTTTTGGCAGGGGTTGGTTGCTTACTTCTTTTGCCGGGTTTAGCGGAAGATTTCCCATTGCCACCTACTTATTTTATTTCCTTTTTAACAACTAAATTACTTTTTCAACCACAACTGTATATTAGACTCTCTTTTTCAGATTGATTCTATTATAAAATTTCATTTAACATGTCAAATGGATAAGTTCTACCATCGTAACTTCTCAATAAATTCTGGAGGCTTTTATCATCTTATTCCCCATCACTTATTGAGAAGTAGCCTACCATCAACAAATTTATCAGATAGGATCACCCTGATGGTATCTCCTTTTTCGGCTCCAAAATGGCGGCTGGCTCTGCCGCAATTCAGAGCAATCTCAAGATATCCGAGGCTGCCGATGATTGCAAGTGGGTGCTTTAGCCCAACGCCGTCATAGCTCTGGGATAGACCTTTAATTTCATATTCACCGATCACGATCTTAAGTTTTTTTTCGGAACCAGGCTTATAAAATATTTCAAGGCAGTTTACATCAATATTTGTAATACAGTTCCCAAAACGATCCACGGATACAATGGTTCCGACAAGTTCACCTTTATCAGAAATAGATGGTTTTCTGATGCTCAGTTGAACCAGATCGTTTCGATCCAGCCCCGAACCTAATTTCTTTAAATCCACGCCTTTGGATATATGTGCCCCAACAGGAGCAAAAATATCCCGACCATGGAAGGTCTGGCTTAAAGGTTCTAAAAAATAATGCGAATTAATAACCCGAGTAATCGAGTCAATCCTTCCTTCATCCATTAAAAGCGTTAAAACCCCATTATCCGGCGCAAGAAAAATATGACCCATCATTTCAAGGGCAACTATTGCACGGTCGCTTCCAACTCCCGGATCTACAACAATAACATGCACTGTGCCCTTGGGAAAATATCTGTAGGAAGATTTTATGACGTATGCAGCCTCGATTAAGTCCTGGGGATCAATTTGGTGGGTAATATCGACAATCATGGCAGAAGGGTTAACAGACAGAATGACGCCCTTAATAGTGCCCACATACGCATCTTCAATGCCAAAATCCGTTAGCAGCGTAATTATTGACATGATAAAAGTATATGTTAATGAAACATTCCTTTCTGAAAGCTGAATCCAAGATGCTCGTATGCTGCTTGCGAAGCCTTTCTACCGGAAGAAGTTCTTGTGACCAGGCCGATTTTTAGAAGAAAAGGCTCAACAACATCAACCAATGTAT
>JAZFVY010000063.1:0-5067 GCA_036447975.1 Desulfobacterales bacterium | reverse complement strand
ATTAAAGTCCTAAAAATGCTTGATTTGCAAACGAAATCTACTATGATATTCAAATATATTGCAGGTGCAACATTAGGAATATTGAACTGTGCAGAATCCATAAATATGGGTTAAAAAGGAGTTTCTGGCGGGAGACATAGACCGTATCTGGTATTCTATCCAGTCCTTTCTCGTAGCAGCTGGCAATGTGTCTTAGCTCCTCTGGCCGCCCGGCCCTCAAATATCTGACCGCGAGAACCAGTTGAAGCAGACTTTAGGCGTAGACGACAACTCAACTCTCGTGCCCCGGACTTTCAGGAACCACTTCGAGCATTTTGATGAACGACTTGAACAGTGGGCCATGTCATCACAGAGAAGGAACTTTGTTGACTCGAAAGTCGGCCCTACAGGAATGATTTCTGACATAGAGCCTGAGGACTATCTTCGCAACTTTGACACAACAAAAAGTGCCGTTACCTTTAGAGGTGACGAGTACCAACTACAGCCCATGATAGATGCAATCATCGAGCTGCACAAGAAAGCCGCAGCTGAAGCGGATAAGCCACTTTGAAAATAATAGGATACTATGCATAATCTTTCGCTGCAACCGCCGGCGTAGCCAGTCGGCTGAGCTCAATTGTTAACTATCAATGCACAATTTGCTGTCTTGAACTTGGAAAAATCAAAGGCCAAAAAATGATTGATTAACAAAATGACGGATGTTGATGCAGGCAACGAATCGTCACCTATAGACCGCCTTAGGTCGGAATGAAATTATATAAGATATAGCGTTGAGAGATGATCTGGATTTAAAAAAAGGGGGTTACACCGGCAGGAAAGACCGTAACCAAAAATCGAGCAAGAGTAGGAAAATACTACATATTTTAATCATATCAAAAAGTTAGTTAATTTGGGCATAGTACCTAATCATACCCAAAAGTACCTCATAATACCTATCTGAGGACGCTGACTACTTCCTATGTACTTCCATCAAACGTGTCTGTTCTCATAATTAACTCTGTCAAATGATTGTGACTTTACAATTTCCTATTTGAATCTCCGATTCCCTGAACCCCATTTTCGACGCTTTGCGCAATTGATTAGAAACTAACCCTTTAAATTATTCTCTTATCGCAGGTTGGAATGAGGCTGTGATCTATCGGAGATAACACAGGTTGAGTTGTTGTAACTCTCGAATTTGTCGCTTATTATCGTCCAGCTCTTTTTGGGCAGCCAATTCCATATCTTCAGCCCATTTGTCGAGCTGATTACGGGCCTCATTGAAATGTTGATTATTTTCTCTCAAGGCTGCGTACAATCGTGGCTTGAACGTGACGCTGTGCTTCGCCCTGGAGGCGATTATCTGCCATATCAAAAAAAGTATCTTTACCTTTAACAAGTCCTCGGCAATTAAACATTTTTTCACAGGTTTCTTGATCCAGATTGGCTCCTGCATCATTAAAGCCAGAAAACAGCAGATATTCTTCACGATCAAATGAATCGATTCTCAAATGCTCCAACCGCATCCAGCCGGATTGCCCTCTGAGTTTATCCACCATGGAAATTCGGGTTGGGTGATTGCTTATGTCAAATTCGATTTCTGCTGGCGAACATTCCATATTAGCAGCATCTGCGATGACATACTCTCCTAAAGGATGGCTCAACCGATATAGATATTGACCCAGAATATTTTCGGGTTCTTTTGAAATTAGATGGTATTTTCCGGGAAGAGCATCTTTTATTTGTTGACCCGATATGAAGATTGTATTTTAATACATCAACAAGATTAGTGCCATTCTAGAATTAAAGTATGGAGTCAGTCAAACCAGTGGAACTGAAACGTTATTTCAGCTTTGTGTAGCTTTATCCATGAGGAAATACAAAAAGAATAGAGCAAATTAGCATGGCAACAGAAACCAAAGCAAAGACAACTCTATCTCCTGAGGATGATCACATTGTTATTGGGGCTCAAATCAATGATCATTCAGCCTTTCTATCCGGTGTATCACCAGAACGTTTCTTCACAGATGCCGACACTTTTACACAGGCACAGTTACTCGTTACTGAATATTATAAATTAGATACATTGAGTAATTTTTGGGATGTTTATAACGTAGAAGCAGAAGCATTGGGACAAAAGGTTGTGTTTTACCCTGTTGGGTTACCTGATGTAGACCGAACCCAGCCTTTGATGTCCCAGCCTTCGGATCTTGATCGGTTACATCCTCCCAATCCATACAAATCCGGACGTATGCCGTGGATTCAAATGCTTAACAAGAACTTTTTAGAAATGACAGGGAAGCTGGAGAGAGTTTATTTTACCGCGCCATTTAGCCTAGCCGTTAACATCCGGGGATATCAAAATCTCATGGAAGATATGTTCCTGAGACCTGCTTTTGCCCATCGTCTTTTTAAATTTCTCTGTGACGACGTACTCGTCCCCCATATTGAAGCGATGCGAGAAGCAGTTGATATGCCTGATTTGCTCATGGACGGGCGCGATGCCTGGGCATCACCTCCAATGATTACTTTGGATATGATGGATGAATATGTTGTCACATATACTGAAAGGTTACGGGATAAAGTTGGTGATAATCTGTTAACCCGTGGTAACTGGGGAGATGCAAAAAGCCGTGATCCAGAACGGTTCTTTTTGCAAAAAACGAAATGCAGTCCGGGTTCATTGAGTGTGTTAGATCCTGACCTGTATGAAGTAGGACCAGAGCGAGTGAAGGCATATGCAAATGAACACAACCTCTTTGTAACGGCAGGTGTTGATGCTGTCCTTCTTCAACAAGGACCTGTTGAGGCGATAGTGGAACGAATAAAATTTTATATCGATAAAATTGCAAGAGACGGGCGTTGTATGATTCATCTTAACCATATTCCTGCTGAAGCACCTTCCGAACATGTTCACGCTGCTGTAGCCGCCTGCCATACTTACGGCCGCCTTCCTATTCCAGAGAATTTAGATGACATTCAACTTGAAATTCCGAAGCGAGAGAGTTTTTTAGACTTTGTAAAAAAAAAGACAATCGCTATCCAATCAAAACAATAATCCACCGAATCGGGTTGCCGCGGATTCTTCTCTCCCACCCCCCACACCACCCGGCATGCGAGTCCACACCGGGAATCAAATAGGATCGCATCTTATATTAACTATTTGTCCCAGTTACATATATCCTAAAATCTACAAAAAATCAAAAAGGGCAAAACCTGTAAAACGGATCTGCCCTATGGAAAATGATATCACATGAATTTCAAGGCTCTGATATTTACAGGATCTTAGCAGAAATCACCGATCCCATGATTGAGGATTTCTATTCACGGTCATGCTTTTTGGAAGGGTAACTGAGTGAAGTAACGTAAGACAATCGCATATTTGTTGAAGTTTTTTTGTTAATTTGAATTGAAAAATATTTCTATTAGCCTATAGTTTCTGAAAAATAAGTCTCATCCCAAATTATACTTTCCGTTCCAAGTTCATCTTTAATGGCGGTTAGTTCTGAAAGTATGGCATTCTTCAAATATTCTTTAATTTCTTGTACCATTGTATCTACAGAAAGCTCCCCATCCGACTCTATATATAGGTGTATATGGTCAGGAGCGGGCCATAGCAGGTTTGCAAAGCCTCTAACCAGCTCGTTACATTTTAAGGATCTATCATATATGAAATCGAAAATATCACTGCTAAGGCGAAAAACAGGTTTCCTATGAATCACATTCCAAGCAAAATGGTATTTCAGCTCCATGAATACACCATCTGGGTCATGATTCAATTTCTGCAAAGCCAATGCTTTCTTATATTTTATCTTATCAGATCGTAGGTATTTCAGAAAAGATTCTTGGCGGTCAACTCTTCTGAGGCATCCAGAGAAATCAGGTGTTTTTGTCTAAGATGTTTTTGCTATTGTCAGAACAGGCTGGTAGGCATGGCACTTAAAGTTGTGAGGTTCTTGCATACGCCTGTTGAGATCGCATAAAACACACTCATCAAACTTTAATTCTTGGCAAATCTTACATTGCCTATTTAGTATCGGCCCAGATGATTTTGCACATTGTTCACATCTTTCAGGGAACTCGTTCGGGAAGGGCATAATATTATTATCCTATCAATAAAATTAGGCTTTGGATATATTGTGGTTGGTCATTATGTCTGAAAATGCATGATTGCATGAATCGCTTAAAATTAAAGATTTGGAACTAACATCATCGCTGCAGCACTTTAAGCCCGAGATCAGGCTATGTGTTATCTTGCCAAAACAGCACCGCCTCCTCGCGTGTCTCAGTTTTCGTCCGGCATTTATAATAGCGGGATAGCAGGATAACGGGGTCGCTTATTTCGAGACTTTCAGAGGCAATTATTGTGCGACATAGCAGATAGTGATTAGAATTGCAATGAATAATCGCGGTGTATCGACTGGCAACTGGCAATCTCTTTGACCTGATCAGCCGGCAACCGTCGCTGCAATCGAAGACCGATGGAATCCTTGATAGCATTGTCATAGGCAGCAAGAGCAGGGGCAATTTTAACTGCTGCTCCACGACGCCAATCTACTTCAGCAGCATATAATTTTAAGCCTTCTTTCAGAAACTGAATTGCCTTTTCTGGCTTTGGTTTTTTTCCTTTGATAGCCCTACGTGCTTTGTAAAGCTTTGACTTAATGGAGCTTGTGCCGGCCACCTTACCAAGCGCCTTTTCTGATTGTTTGATCTGATCCATAGCAACTTTAGCCGGCTCATTGACAATTACTGTTTCGAGAGCTGTCAATTGTTGTTCAAGACCAACCAGTTCATCTGCTCCATCAATGACCTTTTGTAATTCCGTAATCGTTTCATAAGCTTGGTCGACGTTGTTTCGGTAATTTCGACGAGCTTTCTTTTCGGCCTTTTCCAATTCTACATAACGTTTGCGTGCTCCAGCCCAGCTCTCAGGAATCTGGTTTTGAAGGTTTGTTATAGAAGCCTCTGCTTTCTCGATTTCTGCTTCAATTCGGATTAGATCATCCTTGTATGGGGAATCGCTCTGAGAAGTTCTCCTCCGATCCTGTTTCAATTCATCGACTTTCAATCTGATATTGCGCATTT
>JAZFVY010000062.1:0-8565 GCA_036447975.1 Desulfobacterales bacterium | reverse complement strand
CCGCCTGGTTTATTAGCATAAATAATTCGGGTGATGACGTCTTCTCCATAACTAATCTGACCGTTATATTCACCATACGAGGCCAGAACATCGCCGGAAATAAGATCGATTAACTGGCTGTAGATTGTTGTTGTACCGACATCCACTGCAATGGCGTAATTCCGGTCCGTGGTATCCCCCGGCTGTATGTTTATAATATGTGTTTTTCTTCCGGAATGGACCGGGCGGGCAAGTGTCGTTGTAACCCTGAAATCGTCTTTTCTTAAAACATCAGGAATTTTTCGGATTACAGGAAGCTGAACCACGAGACGATGCTCGTGGTGTTTGGTTTTCAGAAAAGAGACAAGTCTGGTTACATCCGGCAGATTGTCCTGGGCCGTCGGTTCAGGGAGTTCCAGGTATTTCTTTTCAATCGGAGGCATGAACAGGCCTTTCTCTTTAAGATCTTCAAGATTCATTTCCCAGATCCGGGCTGTACGCCTCGGGGTTTTTTGAAGGTTAAGGACACCGGCATCAAGATCCGACTCAATGGGAATGCGCACTACAAGATCATTCTGAACAGAGGCCAGGCAGGCTTGCCGGTAGCCCTTTTGCAGATCTGCTTCACTCAGCTTTTCAGATATTCCCCCTCCAACATCTCCATCTTCGATAATAACACGGCACTTACCGCATACACCTTCTCCCCCGCAGGAAGCATTAATATGCACTCCCGCTTCCATGGCTGCACGGATAAGGTTTTCTCCATCCTCGACGGTTATTTCTTTATTGTAGGGAAGAAATTTGATTTTATGTTTGATCATAGCATCATTCCTTATCCGAATTTTTCTGTTCAATCTATGACTTAAGTCAAAAACTTGCAACTTCTAAATAAGTGATGGGTAATAAGATGATGAAAGACTAGCCCACTAAGAGTAAGTGGACTAATCTAACCATAAAAATAAGAAAAAAAATTATATTCTTACCTTTTGATTTATCGACGAATTCATTGACCGGAAGGTTACCACTGAAAAAAGGACGCCAAATTGTTAGAGGAATGTTACAAGATTGACATTAAATTTAGCGTGCTATTGTTAGATAAAATGTAAATAAAATGTAAACAAAGATTGACATATAAGGATTTGAGTGTGTAATCTAGGGGTTAAATCGATAAAATATAATGCTTAATAATTGGAACCAGAATAAGGAGTAAAAAATGGCAAGTCAAAAAATTTTAGTGCCTTATAACTTCACGGCTTATGATCAAAAGGCCTTAGATTTTGTCATCCAAGTTTTTGCCCATCTGAAGGATGTTGAAGTCACACTTCTTAATACTTATACACCTGCACCTGAGATTGATATGCGCGGATCTCCAATTATGGAAAATTTAAAAAGCAATATACAATTCCTTTCCCAAAAGATTGAAGAGCAGGAGGACGGCCTCAAAGCAGCCAAACAGAAACTAGTGCAAAATGGCTTTTCAGAGCATCAGGTTCACTATATCTTTCAGCCCAAAAAAAAGGATATTGCTACAGAAATTATTGCTCTTGTAAAGAATCAAAACTTTAATCTGATTGTTGTAAATCGCAAACCTGGAAAGCTTTCTCATTTTTTTACAGGGAACGTTTACAGCAAAGTTATTAATGCATTAAAAGATAAAACCGTGTGCGTTGTTTCCTAATTGCCACAAGAACAGGAGGAGTTACATGGGTATTGAAGATAAAATTGATATTGATATATTGAAAGTAGTCACCAGGGCTATCGCGGAATCTAATAACCTGATTGTCATGTCCAACCACCTGTCTCAACTTTTGGTTGGAACCCTTGGAATTAAGGGTTGTGCGATATTTGCCCTGAGTCCGGAGCCAAAAGAACTTGAAGCACTGGCAAGTTTTGGGTTGAGCATCGATTATATGAACAAAGGGCCGGTTTTAGCTGATAAAAGTATCGGGAGTGAATTAAGTAAAGAACCGGTTGTCATCAAGGATGTTGCCAATACCGACCGTCTGCAATATCCTGAAAATGCCAAAAAAGAAGGGATAGGAGCCATTGCTTCAATTCCCATCATGTTATATGGTGAGACGATAGGTGCTTTACGGCTGTATCACTATGAAGCATGGGACATTTCAGAACGGGATATTGACTCGCTGCAGCTCCTTGGCGAGATCATCGGTCTTGCCATGATATATACACGAAGCCTTAATGTCATACAATCTATCAAAGGTGCTATAGATGAAATACATCCAATATGGCTGAAGACGGATTGAAGTTAAGGCGCCCCATGACGCCTCCTTAATTGTATTGCCAGTTCTTCATAATTTCTTCATGGTTATTTCTTTATCCAGACTTTTCTTAACCTATGTTCCCGACTATACCCACTCGGACGTAACCGCAAGGTGACCGGCGGCAAGAATATTTTCCAGTGTGTCGGTTCGCGTATTCCGGAGCGGCCATATTGCTCAAAGGTTTGCTGCACGCAATCCATAAAAAGCGCTCTGCAGCTCAAAGAAAAAAATTCTGAAAGGGGGGTTTTTGTTCTTTACAGACTTCTGGAATCAATCATTATTATTGATAGCAATTACCATATCTTTGACGTAAATGCAGTTCTTTGCTCAAGGTTAAGAAAAACCGTCATCAATTAATTGGGCATCCTTGTTATAAAATTAGTTAATACATCATCAAAACTGCACTTGGTTCATTGATAATTACCTGATATTAGGATAAAATCAGCTATTATGAAAATTGTTGTGTTATAAATTCATGATGAAAAATCCAGGCTAATCCATAACCGGCCTTGGCAGCACTTTGGCAAGTTCGGCGATCTCGGGAACTTTGTGTTCCCACTCAATGGCCATCATATGGACGCCGTGCACACCTTTCATCTCCTTGAATTCCTCCACCTGTTCACAGGCTATTTTGATCCCTTCGTCAGCCACTTTCTTCTTGTCAACTCCCTTCAGACGATCGATTAGCTCTTCCGGGACCTCTATTCCCGGCACTTTTTTTTGCATGTACCTAGCCATACCTACGTTCTTCATTGGGGTAACACCCGCTAAGATATAGACCTTTTCTGTCAAACCCATGTCATTGGCCTCTTTTACCCATTTCCGGAATCTATCCATGTTGTAAATGCACTGGGTCTGGATAAAATCGACCCCGGCATTTATCTTTTTAGCCAGACGGTGTACACGCCACTCAAAGGGATCTGCAAAAGGATTTGCGGCCGCACCGATAAAAATCTTAGGCGGGCCTTCGATGTCCCCACCGCCTTGGAACTTGCCCTCATCACGCATGGTCTTGATCATATTGATCAGCTGAATGGAGTCTATATCAAAGACCCCCATGGCATCTGGATGATCGCCAAACATGCAATGGTCGCCGGATAGACACAGCATATTCCTTACGCCATGAGTATAGGCCCCCAAAATATCGGCCTGCATGGCCAGACGGTTGCGATCTCGGCAGACCATCTGAAAATTAGGCTCCAACCCTTCCTGAATTAATATCATGCAGGCGGCCCAGCTCGCCATACGGACAACAGCAGTTTGGTTATCGGTAATATTGACCATATCTACCATTCCCTTCAGGTGTTGAGCCTTTTCCCTTACTTCATCGGCGTTGGTGCCTCGCGGGGGGCCCAGCTCACCTGTAAATGCAAAATGACCAGCCTCTAAGATTTTTTCCAAGTTGCTTCCTGATTTCATTGGTTTCCCCTGTACTTATCTAAGAATTCGTTAAATCATTAATTTGGTTGTTTGTTCACCTGTTATTGTAAAAGGGACTCGAACAAGGGCCCGGTAACGGATTAATATTTTACCCCGTATAACTTTCTATTCGGTTCCTTCTGGTTTTTTATAACCCGGCTGTATCAATGTCCTAGGCTTCTGATTCTTCCATGCTGTTATTGGTTCATAAGCTATAATTAAGTCCAAACGATCCTGAACAGCCAGTCGTTCGTATATTTTGAACCAGGCGCATGGTTGATCCTGATGAATTTCGCAACTGCCATTGTCGGTTCCGCCGCATGGACCGTTATAAACACCTTTCGCACACATGGTCACAGGGCAGATGCCGCCTGTCCAACCCAATACACAGCTGCTGCAGGAGCGGCAGCGTTCCTCATACCATCCTACGTCCTGGTTGACCCCGAGAAAAGTTGTGTCCACAGCAGGTAAAACCGGCTTGCTAGGAAATCGTTCTGCTAAAAACTGGATTCCGGCGCCACAGGCCATGGACAAAAGAGCATCATAGTCATCCACCTTATCATCCAAAGCCTCCAAGTACTCTCGGTCACACTGGCGTTCTATAGTTATAGCACCTAATTCAATAGGATTTTCGTCCAACTTGCGGGCCATATCAAGTTCGGCATTTAATACCTCAACCTCTTTTTCTCCACCGGTCAGGCACACCGCAACGCAGGTCCCACAACCGACGTTTAGGACCTTCTTGTAGCCCTTGAGAAGATCTTTTATCTCTTCAAAGGGTTTTCTCTCGGCAACTATCATACTACCTCCCTGTTTGATTTCAGATTTCAAAACCCAGATTTATCCCCTTCGGGATGGTTGGCGCGGAGTTGTTTGAGTTTATATCTTTCATCCTGCTTCTAGGCTTTTGTCCACTTCTTTAATGGATTGGGCCCAAGAGCCTGTATGTTCGCGGTCATCTCCTTTGCATACTCCACAAAGAGTGTGGCTTCACCTGAAGTTAAATTATACATCCTTACCCTATCACTCTCCAGACCTATCTCTTCCAGCAAAATCCGGACATGCTCAACACGTTCGCGTGCCCTAATATTACCTTCATTATAGTGACAGGCGCCTTCCAGACACCCCACAGTGTATACGCCGTCAGCTCCCTTTTGGATGGAACCCAAAAGGTGCATTACATCAACCTTTCCGGTGCAAGGCACCCTGATGATTTTAATGTTGGACGGATAATCGAGTCGCATAGAACCTGCCAGGTCCGCAGCCGAATATCCTCAATAATCACAGCAAAACGCAATAATCGTCGGTTCAAAATTCGCCATTACATACCCCCTGCCAGCAAGGCATCTATCTTACTCATTATTTGATTATCCTCATAGTAGCTTAGTTGAATAGTCTGACGGGGACATACGCACGCGCACACCCCGCAGCCATGACATATGGCCTCGTCAATCTCTATAACCTTGTCGTCTTCATTAAAAATCGGTACATCAAAGGGACAACAACGCACACATGTCAGACATTTGACGCAATAGTCTGTATCAACCTTCGCTGTTATGGCCGAAAGCTTGATCTCAGACTTGGACAGAAACGTAGTGGCCCTTGAAGCAGCCGCATGGGCTTGGGAAATGGTTTCTGCTATCAATTTGGGCCCATGAGCTGTGCCGCACAGGAAAATGCCCTCACTTGGCATATCCACAGGCCGAAGTTTAACATGGGCCTCTATAAAAAACCCTTCCGGGTTGCGGTTCAGCTTCATAATGCCGCTCACTTCATCCGTGTCGGCAGCGACCACACCAGCGCTAAGCGTCAGAAGATCTGTACTAACCTCAATATCGCGCTGCAGAACATGATCTTTGACCGTTACCAGTAAGCCCTCGGGCGAGATCTTTACATCCGGCGGTGCATCTTCGTCAAACCGGATGAAAATTACACCCTTTTCACGGGCTTCGGTATAGTAATCCTCCATCAGTCCATATGTCCGGATATCACGGTACAAAATATATATCATAGCGTCTGGATTGAGCTTTTTAATTGAAATAGCGTTCTTTACAGCATTCTGACAACAGATTCGGGAACAATTCGGATGTTCCTCGTTCCGGGAACCTACACACTGGATCATCACCACGCTGGAAAGATCCGAAGCACCTTTCTTTTCAAGAATATCTCCCAGCTCGATCTGGGTCACAATACGATCATCCTCTCCGTACAAATACTCTTTGGGCGAGTACTCTTTGGCTCCTGTGGCCACTATGATCACACCGTGATTGATGGCCGTTTTTTTTCTTTCAGAACCTACTTCGACATCCGTGGTAAAATTGCCCTTGTATCCGCCAAAACCTACAATACTTGTATCTGTCAATACATTAATATTCTCTGCCGACTCAACCCTTCCTATCAGCGTCTTCAAATAATCCTGAATATCCCCTCCCTCAATGGTGTGGTGAAGTCTTCGGGCCATACCACCGAGCTCTGTTTCTTTTTCAACCAGAAAAACCTCAAATCCCTGACCATTTAGATCCAATGCAGCTGTCATGCCGGCAACACCACCACCGATAACAAGGGCCTGCTTGTTTACAGGAATCACCTTCTCCTTGAGAGGGCTTAAATTGGCAGCACGCGCAACCGACATCCGAACAAGTTCCTTGGCTTTCTCTGTTGCTACTTCCGGTGTAGACGAATGCACCCACGAATTCTGATTCCTTATGTTGGCCATCTCAAAAAGGTACTTGTTTATCCCGCACGCCTCCATGGTGTCCATGAATATCGGCTCGTGTGTTTTAGGACTGCACGCTGAAACCACTATCCGGTTAAGATTGTGCTCCTTAATCAGTTCCTTCATCTGCTCCTGGGAATCTTGGGAACATGTAAACAGATTCTGTCCCACATGCACGACATAGGGCAAACTCCCTGAATACTCTTCCACAGCATCCACATCCACCACTCCCGCAATGTTGATACCACAGTTACACACAAAGACGCCAATCCTTGGCTCATCATCAGCAACATCAACCTCTTCGGGTATCTCAACAGTCTTTATCAATGTCCCACGCGCTTCAGCCAGCTTAACACCAGCCGCACTTGCCGCCGCACTCGCCTGGGTCACAGATTCAGGAATATCTTTAGGGCCTTGGAATATCCCGCATGTATAAACCCCGGCACGTGAAGTTGAAACCGGTGTAAAAGAATCTGTATCCATAAAGTTGTATTTGTTCAGGTCAACTCCCAAACGTTGCGCCAACTCCACAGACGTGTCAGGAATCTGAAAACCGACTGACAAAACAATCATATTGAAGGTTTCTTCCTTTATATCGCCGGCTTCATCAGGATACTGCACAATAAGATCACCGGTCTCAGGCACTTCGGTAATCGTATGAATCCTTGCCTTGATAAAACGAACGCCTTGCTTGTCGCGGGCCCGCTTATAATACTCTTCATAATTCTTGCCAAAGGACCGTATGTCCATGTTGAAAACGGCGCAATCCAGATCACCCGGAGAATGCTCTTTGGCAACCATGGAGTCCTTTATGGCGTACATACAGCAAACAGAAGAGCAGTATCCGTTGCCACACTGGTTATCATCTCGCGAGCCGACACATTGGAGCCAGGCAATCTTCTTCGGCTCTGTCTCATCCGAAGGTCGTACCAGATGACCCATGGTTGGGCCCGAAGCGCTCAAAATCCGTTCAAACTCAAGACTCGTCACCACGTTGGGATTACTCTTGTAATGATAAAACATTTCAAAATCCGAAGGATCAAAAATCTTGCTACCAGAACTTATAATCACTGAACCGACCAGAAGCTCACGCTCCTCTATTTTTTGGTCATGCATCACCGCTTCCGCCAGGCAGGCTTTTACACATTGAAAACATTCACAACAAAAAGCGCAGTTAATACAGCGATCGGCTTCTGACTGGCCAGCGGATGCATCGTAGCCCAGCTCTACTTCTTTGAAGTTGCCCTTGCGTTCTTTGACCGGCAGGTCAGGCATCTTGGCACGGGCCTTTTTAGGCTCATGTTCCGGAATCGGACGGTAAACAGGATTTTCATTGGTTTCAGGTTCCCGCCCTTTATACATATCCTGTCTGTCAAGATATCTAACAATCGACTCGGCCGCCTCACGACCTGCGGCTATGGCAGCAATAGCTGTTGCAGGACCGGTCTGTAAATCGCCGCCGGCAAAAACACCTTCGCAATCCGTGGCGTAGGTAACAGCATCGACTTCGGTGGTCCCCCAGCGGGAAAATTTTAAATCCGCTTCATTTTCGATAGCCGAAAGATCCGGTTGCTGGCCAATGGCCGGAATTAGCTGGTCGATCTCAATGTCATATTCGCTGCCCGGTATGGGAACCGGTCGTCTTCTTCCCGATGAATCAGGCTCGCCAAGTTCCATCCGGATACACCGGAGCCCCACGACGCTGCCATCGCTCGTCAGCACCTCTTGAGGCGCCGTAAGATAAGTAATCTTTGTTCCTTCGACTTCTGCCGCATCAATCTCTTCCTCCCAAGCAGGCATCTCGGTACGGGTACGGCGGTAAATAATGTTGACATCTTTAGCACCCAGACGCAGCGCACTCCGGGCTACGTCTATCGCAACGTTACCGCCGCCGATGATTGCAACCTTCTTGCCGGTATCGGCCTTTCCCGTCAGGTTTACTTCTCTAAGAAAATCCACACCCTGCCTGACGCCTCCGGCCTTTTCGCCGGGGATACCGAGTTCGATTCCCTTGTGGGCGCCCAGTGCAAGATACACCGCTTTGTACCCGTCATTTAAGAGATCATCTATGGCTAAATCATCACCTAGAGGGGAGTTGGTTTTGATTTCCACGCCAAGATTGGTAATTAACTCGATCTCCTGATCCAGGATCTCTCTTGGAAGACGATG
>JAZFVY010000061.1:0-2431 GCA_036447975.1 Desulfobacterales bacterium | reverse complement strand
ATTCGTTCAAACCGGCATTGATCGCATTGTTCAATATGGCCTCCGAGGGCAGCAGTCCGACAGATTTGGATATGATGCATGACCTTGATATGATCAGATGGTAGGGGGTTATTCAGGCGATAGTTTTGGCCGTAGAGACGAAAAACATCTGCTACTTCAAATTTTTCTTTGCCGTTTGGAGATGATGCGTCGTTAGGTTTTTTATTCATCGGATGGCCCTCCTTCCTTTTCATAAAGATGATCAAGGGGGCTTTTGATCTCAGTGATCCGTTCCTGAATAAGGTGAAGATATATGATGGTGGTTTTTATAGAGGTGTGACCAAGGAGTCGGCTGATGGTATATAGATCAGTTCCCTGGGAAAGCAAATGAGTGGCAAAGGCGTGTCGAAGGGTGTGAATACCCCGGCCTCTTTTTATACCGGCTTTTTTTTTGCCTTTTGAAAGATACTATGAACCGCTGAAGGGCTGATATGGTTTTTTCGGTTTTGCCCTGGAAACAACCATTGTCCAGGTTTGTATTTGCGCCAATATTCTTTGAGTTCCGGAAGTAAGCTTCGAGCAAGGACAGTGTAACGGTCTTTTCTACCTTTACCTTGTTCAATTCGGATCATCATCCTGGAGGGATCACTTTCAATATATTCCGGCTTTAGGCGGATGACCTCACTTAGCCGGAGTCCGGCACTATAAACAGTCTTGAGTATAACTTTGTGCTTAAGGTTGTCTGTTGCATCAAACAAACGTTTAGCCTCCTCCTGGCTGATAATAATCGGCAATTGCCTGGTTCTAGGCCTTGGCGGGCATTTAAAAGTGATTTCATCCCATTTCAAAATGTTCCTACAGAAACAGGAGATGCCTGAAAAATGATTGTTGCATGATCCCCACGCCAGCTTTCGATCTTCAATCAGATAGCGAAAGTAGTCTTGCATTTGATCGTTTGTAAGCAGGCCTGGTGATTTTTTGTAAAAATCGGCCAATCCTTTAACTGCTGCAATGTAACCTCTTTGGGTGTGAGGCGAAAAACGTTGAAGGGTCATGTAGTTCAGAAATTGGGTTCTTAGATCACTGCTCATAGTAATACCTCCTTGATAAAAGTTGATAAGAATTAGACACATCCGTCTACCAAGAAGGTATTATAACTGAGAATCGTTGGAATGAAATGTTAATTTTGTTGGGATATGATCAATATAGACCAGGACGGGGGTACCTTTCCGCGAAGCGGTTCAGTTCAAACCTAAATCAATACCTATTGAGTATGGTCTGGATGCTTGATTTAAGGCAGACATCTTCAATTTTGATATAGGTGATGAAATCCTATACATGGGTATTATAACTTTCGGGGATTAAAGAATCAGTTCAGCCTAAAATATGTAATTTCCGGCGGCGCACAGAATCTGAAAGGGAATACAAGGGTACCAATACCACGATTGACATAGGTATTTCCATAAGGCTCTTTTATCAAACCTGCCATGTATTTTGAAGGATTATTGATAGGAAGAAAATGGTGGGAAAGATATGGAATGTTCACTTGCCCACCATGCGTATGGCCACAAAGCGTTAAATCGATTTTCATATCTTTCTTAATATCTGTTGTTACGTCAGGGCTGTGCGAAAGAAGAATTTTAAAAGCATTGTTGGGAACATCGTGTATGGCTTTAGTGAGATTGTAAGAGAACCAGATGTCATCGGTTCCTGCGATATAAATGCTTTCTTTCCCACGAGAAATCGGCATAGAGCTATTTCGCAAAACAAAAAATCCCATTTTTTCCAGCTCATTTACCAACCTTTGTTCAGTTTCAACTCCGTCCCATTGGTCATGATTTCCAAGTACCGCCATTTTATCGCTACCTTTCAGATTGCTCAGCACATCTATTACCATGGCAAGATAATCACGCTTTGCAGTTGGCATCCATCGTTTCCAGAAATCATTAACTGCGCCGGTTATAATATCTCCGGTAATTACCAATAGATCCTTCTTTACTTTGTTGACTTCCTCTACTACACTCATTAAATATTTCTTTCCAACCCAAAAACTGGCGTGCAAATCTGATATTTGTACAATTCGGAAACCATTGAATGAAGGCGGGAGATTAGAAAATTTCAGTCTAATAAACTCGGTTTTGATGTTGTTCCTTCTTTCAAAACCAAAGCCTAAAAAGGCTAAGATAGACAGGCGAAAGCTGTGTTTTATAAATGAACGGCGGTTAAATTTATGTTTAAAAACTGCTTTCACTATTTTTCTTTTTCAAGATAGATTTTTGAGATGAATTTGATAATCCAACAAACACAAACTGCTCCCACCCTGCCCTCTCCTCATAATCTATAAAGCATTCAATAATCTTTCATGGATATTATCAAATCCGCCGTTCGTTTCCTGGCCCCTAACTACTTGATATTATTAGAAGCGGCACCCTGAAACTTGCATTATTTTGCT
>JAZFVY010000060.1:0-3747 GCA_036447975.1 Desulfobacterales bacterium | reverse complement strand
AACCTTCAGTTGCGTCGATCGGGTGGTCTTTCAAGTATTCCAGGCGGTTCAGTCCGTTGATGTAAGCCTTGACGCTGGCAGTGATGATGTCGGGATCCGCCCCTCTGCCAAGGGCGATCAGGCCGTTCTCTTTCAAGCGCACCGTAACCTCGCCCTGGGCATCGGTGCCGCCGGTAAGGGCGCTTACCGAAAACCTCAAAAGTTCGGATTCAGTTCCCGTGAGTTTGGCAATGCTGTCAAATGCGGCATCAATGGGTCCGTTTCCATAACCCGCACCCTGGGCAGTCCTGTCATTTATGGCGAGCTTAACGGTTGCCATGGGAATAACGGTTGTTCCACATGTCACATGCAGATATTCCAGGCGGAAGGTATCAGTGGTCCGCAGAATCCCCTCTGTTACAATTACTTCCAGATCTTCATCCACAACATGTTTTTTCTTGTCTGCAAGTTCCTTGAATTTTTTAAAAACAAGCTTCAATTCTTCATCGGAAAGATCGTACCCCAGCTCCTTTAAACGTGAGCGCAGGGCGTGTCTTCCCGAGTGTTTGCCCAGTACCAGTTTGCTGGCGCTAAGTCCTACGGTTTCAGGCTTCATAATTTCATATGTCATGGGATTCTTAAGTACACCATCCTGATGAATTCCAGCCTCATGGGCAAATGCGTTGGCGCCGACAATGGCCTTGTTGGGTTGAACGATGATGCCGGTAATCATGGTGACCAATCGGCTTGTGGGATAGATAAGTTCGGTATTGATATTGCTTGATAAAGGAAGATAGTTGGGCCTTGTGTGCATTGCCATTACAAATTCTTCCAGGGATGTATTCCCGGCCCTCTCACCGATCCCATTGATGGTCACTTCCGCCTGTCTTGCGCCGCTGGCTACTGCCGCAATAGTATTTGCAGTGGCAAGGCCAAGATCATTGTGGCAGTGTACACTTACTACCGCCTTGCCTATATTGGGGGTGTGGGCAATGACATATTTTGTAAGCTCTGAAAATTCCTCTGGAATAGCATAGCCTACGGTATCGGGAATGTTAATGGTCGTGGCACCTGCTTCAATAGCTGCTTCGAAAACCTTGCACAAAAAATCCCGATCACTCCGGGATGCATCCTCGGCTGAAAACTCAACATTGTCGGTAAAAGATGCGGCATATTTGACCGCTTCCACAGCGGTTTTGAGAACTTCTTCCTTTGTCATGTTCAGCTTGTAATGCAAGTGGAGGTCAGATGTTGCGATAAATGTATGGATTCTGGGTTTGACTGCATGCTTGATTGCACCCCAGGCACGGTCAATATCTTCTTTTGAAGTACGTGCCAGGGCTGCAACTTCTGTACGTTTAAGCTTTCCTGCTATATCGGAAACAGCCTCAAAATCTCCAGGGGATGCTACGGGAAAACCGGCCTCCAGTACATCCACGCCAAGCTTTTCCAGCTGTGTGGCAAGGCGCAACTTTTCACCGGCATTCATGCTGGCTCCGGGAGATTGTTCGCCGTCTCTTAAGGTTGTATCAAAAATAATTACGCGTTCACTCATGATTTTGCTCCCATTTTTTCTGTTGTAGAAAAGATATTTCTATGCATCCATATTCAAATGGATCTGTTTATAATAGATATGAAATCCGGGCTAAACCCAGAGCAAAAATCTGGTGAGCAAAGGCCGCAGGACTTTATAAATTATTAGTCCTGCGGCATTGATTCTTTCTTTTTTTTTCAAGATGCTATTCCTTTCAAGTCAAGGATGACAATTAAATAATTGACTGCGCTGAAAGCACATTCCATAACCCGCATTTCTCACGAGCCAGAGCGGTGCAGGAACAAGGCATTTTAGGCATTTCAAACTTAAGGCACTTTTTGGACTTGGTTTATCCAGGCTTGGATTTTTCCTTGGCCAGCATGTGCTGGAAACTGTCCTCAAGAGCATGCCAGCTTGCTTCAATGATATCTTCAGAAACACCGATTGTTCTCCAGATATCATCTTTATCCCTTGATTCAACCAGAACTCGCACCTTTGCGCCTGTTCCTTCCCGTCCGTCAATTACTCGTACCTTGTAATCAACCAGACGCATGGTATCAAGGTCAGTAAGATAGAATTTCTCAAGGGCTTTGCGCAGGGCATTGTCAAGAGCACTAACCGGTCCAGCCCCTTTGGCCGCGGTGATCTCTGTCTTATCACCTACAGAGATTTCAATGGTTGCCTGGGATTTACATGGCTCGGCCTTATTTTTTTCAATGATTACCCTGAAGGATTCCAAGTCAAACATGGGATGAAACTGATCTGCAAATTTCTCCATCAGGATCTTTAATGACCCGTCAGCCGCTTCAAATTGGTACCCTTCGTGCTCCATGCTTTTTATCTCTGAAACTATTTTGCGGCTGTCAAGACCGTTTTCCCCGAGTTCAACCCCTAATTCTTTGATCTTGTATTCAATGTTGCTCTTACCCGAAAGGTCGGATACCAGAACACGGCGTCTGTTTCCAATCAGGTCAGGTTCCAGGTGTTCGTAAGCCCTGGGCTCCTTCATAACAGCATTCACATGAATACCCCCCTTATGAGCAAACGCGCTTTCACCCACAAACGGTCTGCTGTTTAATGGAACTAAGTTGGCGGTCTGGCTGACAAACCGGGAGAGTCTTTTAAGTTTGGCCATGTTTTCGTTGGAAATACACGGGCGGTTCATTTTGAAATGGAGAACCGGTATGATGGAGGTAAGATCTGCATTTCCGCATCTTTCTCCATATCCGTTGATTGTTCCCTGAACCATAACGGCACCGGATTGAATGGCTGATATGGAATTAGCTACAGCCAGCCCTGAGTCGTTGTGCGTGTGAATTCCGTATTTTATTGGCAGTACATCCGGGTTTGAACTGTATTTTTCAGAAAGTGTATTACTGACATCCTCAACTATTGATTCAATCTCAGAGGGGAGGGTGCCGCCATTGGTATCACAGAGAACAAGAAAATCCGCACCGCCGTCTAATGCAGCCATTAGAGTTTGCAAAGCGTAGTCTCTGTTGTCCTTATACCCGTCAAAAAAATGTTCGGCATCATAGATAACCTCGCGATCATTCTTTTTCAAATATTCGACAGATTCGTAAATCATTGCAAGGTTTTCTTTTAGAGTAGTTCTGATGACTTTTTCAACATGGAGATCCCAGGTCTTTCCGAATATTGTAACCGCAGGTGTGCTGCTCTCAAGAAGAGCAGCTAAGTTTTGATCTTTATCACAAGTGATACCCGCCTTCCGGGTTGAACCAAATGCAGCTATCCGGGCATTTTTGAATTTTGTCCTTTTGGCAATGTCGAAAAACTGCATGTCCCTGGGATTGGAACCAGGCCAACCACCCTCGATGTAGTGTATACCAAAATCATCTAGCCTGAGTGCAATTTCTATCTTTTCTCCAGCAGTAAAACTGACGTGTTCTCCCTGTGTACCATCTCTTAAGGTGGTATCATACAACAGGATCGGTTCCATAATTTTATTCTCCTATGGCATTGTTTCTGAGTGCTTATTGGCGCTAAATCGACAATTTTTTGTTTGTCGAAAAGGTATTGTATTATGAAGTCGAAAGTGAGCTAAAATTGAGTCCTGCTTACAGCGGGATTTCAGCGCAGTAAATTTAATAAATGACAGAATACCACAACTTTAGGCACTTTTAACTTAAGTGATTGTTATCTTAAAATCCTTCGCAGAGGCATTTTTAAGATCACAGCCTATATCAAGGCGTAGTTTGTTACTATCTATTCTC
>JAZFVY010000059.1:0-5864 GCA_036447975.1 Desulfobacterales bacterium | reverse complement strand
TAAAGAGGACCACTAAAAACCGATAAATCCACTCTCGGTCATGGACCAGATCAAGAAAGCTATAGGAGAAACTTAATGAAGATTCTTATCGCCGAGGATAACGAAGACTCCAGGGACCTTCTCGAATTATCTCTGCAGGCAAGCGGCTATGAGGTGGAAAGTGCTGAAAACGGTATGCTGGCACTTGAAATAGCGAAGCGGACGCATCCGGATCTGATTATTTCCGATATACTGATGCCTGAAATGGATGGCTATGCCCTCTGCCGGGCGATCAAAAGCGATGAACAACTCCAGACCATCCCTTTTATTTTCTATACCGGAACCTATATCGATCCTGAAGACGAAAAATTCGCCATGAAGTTGGGCGCCTCCAGATTTATTAGCAAACCAATGGAAATGAGCGATTTCATTAAGAAAATCAAAGAAGTCCTTGCTGAACATAAAGAGAAGGGCCTTCCGATGCCGGAAGAAATCCTGAATAACAAGCGAAAATTTGACGAAGCTTATTCAGAAGTGTTGGTCAGGAAGCTCGATAAGAAAATTCGAGATTTGGAGGAAGAACGCAAGAAACTTCAGGAAAGCGAACAAAAATACCGGCGTCTGGTAGAGACGCTACGCGATGATTATTTCTTTTATACCCACAGCCCGGATGATGTATTCGCCTATATCAGCCCCTCGATAACCAATGTCCTTGGTTACTCCCAGGAAGAGTTTCTTGTTCATTACACAGAATATCTCACTGATAATCCAATTAATAAAGATGTAGTCCGCCATACCGACCTGGCTATCAAGGGTGAGGAACAAGCATCCTATGAGGTGGAGATTTATCATAAAGATGGTAGTATTCGTATCCTGGAAGTTACAGAAAAACCAATACTTGACGAAAGTGGAAATGTTGTTGCTGTAGAAGGCATAGCCCATGACATCACTCAACGCAACCGGGCGGAGGAGGTGCTGCAGAAGCGGACTTATGACCTTGGAGAACGGGTCAAGGAGCTTAATTGTCTCTATGGCATTTCTAAACTTGCTGAGAAGCATGATATTTCATTGGAGGAGATAGCTCAAGGTATCGTTAATCTCATTCCCCCTGGATGGCAGTATCCGGAAATAACTTGCGCACGCATCACTATGGAGGGTCAAGAATTTAGAACAGAAAACTTCAGAGAAACCATCTGGAAGCAAGTCGGCGACATCATTGTGCAGGGAGATCGAATCGGCATTTTGGAGGTTTCCTACCTTGAAGAAAAACCAGAAATTGATGAGGGACCATTTCTGAAGGAGGAGAGGACCTTGGTTGCTGCCATTGCCGAGCGATTGGGGAAAATTATCGAGCACAAGCGGGCGGAAAAATCACTACGGGAGAGCGAGAACCAAGTCCGGCTATTGCTTGATTCGACGGCCGAGGGGATTTTCGGCTTGGATATGGACGGCAAATGCACCTTTGCCAACCGTGCATGTATTCAATCCCTGGGATATAAGGCCTACGATGAATTGATCGGTAAAAATATGCATGACCTCATTCACCATTCATATCCTGACGCTACCCCATATTCTATTCAAGCATGCCCAATTTATCAGGATTTTCAAACAGGAGGATATATTCATGTTGACGATGAAGTTCTGTGGAGGGCAGATGGAACGAGCTTTCCAGCCGAATACTGGTCCTATCCAATAAAAATGGATGAGCAGATTCTGGGAGCAGTAGTAACATTTTTGGATATTACCGAGCGCAAGCGTGCAGAGGAGAAAATAAATGAATACTCTAAAAACCTGGAACTTATGGTGGAAGAGAGAACCGGAGAACTCAATCGAGCCCTTTATGACACGGAAGAGGCAAGGGATAAAATCGATGGCATCCTCAAGTCTGTTGCCGATGGCCTGATCGTAACCGATATATACAACAGGATCATTTTGATGAACCGTGCTGCTGAGGACATGTTGAATGTTCGCTTAAGTGAAAAGATTGATCTCCCCATTGATTTTGCCATCTCAGATGAGACGCTGACGAATCGATTAAAATCCACCCTGGACAAAAAAGAGACCGGGGCAGAGTTTGATTTTCAGTTGCCGGAGGATGACTCGAAACGCCCAAAGATTATGCGTGGCCGGACTTCTGTGATCTATGACAAGAAAGGGGAGGATACGGGTATTATAACGATTATTCATGATGTGAGCCACGAGCGTGAAGTGGACCGGATGAAAACCGAGTTTATCTCCACCGCAGCACATGAACTCAGGACCCCGTTGACATCCATCCAGGGGTTTTCAGAGCTTCTCTTAACCCAGAAAGACCTCAAAGAGGAAGAGAAAGAGGAGTGCTTCTTTTACATCAACAAACAATCGGTGAATCTTGCAGCTATTGTCAATGATCTTTTGGATATCTCCCGATTGGAGTCAGAGCGAGATTTTCTTCTTAATAAAGAGAAATGTGTCGTTGGAGATGCTATTAAACAGATAATTCCGTACGTACAGGCCATGTCCTCAAAACACAAGCTTAAGGTAGTTTTGCCGGAAGAACCCGTGGAGCTATTAGCTGATAAGGAAAAAATGGCACAGGTCTTGAGAAATCTTCTCAGCAACGCCGTCAAGTATTCCCCGGAAGGCGGCATTATTTGGTTTACGGCAAAGACGATTGCGGAACGCGGATTACGGAATGCGGAGTTGACGGATGCCGAGGAAAATTCCGAAATTCGCACTCCGCACTCCGCAATCGAGATCAGTGTAGCTGATCAAGGGATCGGGATGACACCTGAGCAGATCGATAAAACATTTGAGAAATTCTACCGTGTGGATGCCTCTGACTCAGCCGTAGAAGGGACGGGCCTGGGCATGACCATTGTGAAACACATTGTGGAGGCCCATGGAGGGAAAGTCTGGGTTGAGAGCGAGCTGGGTAAAGGAACGACTGTTAAATTTGTGATTCCAATTTAACGATTAAGGGATTGGGGAATTGAGGGATTGGGGGAGTGAATTGTGTTATCTGTTTTTAATTCCTGAATTCCTAAATTCTTGAATTAATGAAAATGAATTAAAAAAAATAATAAAATCTACATTGGAAATGGAGAACTAATATGAAAAAGATCCTAATAGTGGATGATCAAATGGAGATTAGAAGGCTGGTGAAGATGACCCTCAGAGTAGAAGATTACCAGGTTCTTCAGGCTGAAAGCGGGGAAAAGGCCATTGAGATTGTGAAAACCGAAAAACCCGACCTGATCATTATGGACATCATGATGCCCCGGGGAATAGACGGGCTTGAAGCCACCCGTATTCTAAAAAATGACCCGGAAACCAAAGACAGCACCATAATCATGCTGACGGCCAAAGGCCAGGAGGCTGACAGAGAAAAGGGCTTTGAGGCCGGGGCGGACGACTATTTTAGCAAACCTTTCAGCCCGCTGGCCTTAATAAGAAAAATAGAAGAAGTGCTGGGATAGTTGATATCTGAAACTGGAAGTTGGAAACTTGGTATTGGCTGCTGAAAACCTAGGCGGAAAGCAATAATAAATATATCTCTGCATACTCTGCGTCTTGGTGGTGAATACCTGGTTATTCATGTAAACAACACAGACTTGAATCCCACCACTCAGGCCGAAAATTTAAGAGGAGGTCCTTCATGAATAAAAATAACCTGCCCCTCGGCCCATCTGATGCGGATCAACTGGGAAAATATGCAAAGGATCTCACTGAGGTTTACAAATCCGAAAAGGAAAAAAGAAAAGAACTTGAAGCTGCCTATCAACAGCTTAAGAAATATTCCGATGACCTGAACAATGTCGTATTAAAGCTAAAGACCGCTCATCAAGAACTGCATGAAGCCTACCTTGATACTATTAATCGACTGGTGCTGGCGGCCGAGTACAAAGATGAAGACACTGGCGACCATATTGTCCGTATGAGTCGATACTGCGCCTTGATCGCTGAAAAACTTGGCTTACCAGCCGAGACAGTTCAAAACATACAGTATGCCGCTCCTATGCATGACGTAGGGAAAATCGGTATACCGGATAGCATTCTGATGAAACCCGGGAAATTGACGAACGAAGAATTCGATTTCATGAAAACTCATACCACCATAGGAGCAAATATATTAGCAGATTCAAAAGCCGAGATTCTGCAGCTGGCTCAGCAAATAGCCATCTCGCATCATGAAAAATGGAACGGCAAGGGGTATCCTCGGGGACTTTCCGGGGGTAAAATCCCTCTTGTCGGCAGGATTGTTGGCCTGGTGGATGTCTTTGATGCTCTTACTTCCAAACGCCCTTACAAAGATCCTTTTCCTGTAGAAGTTGCGCTCGATATCATCAAGAAAGAACGTGGAGAGCATTTTGACCCTGACGTGGTAGATGTTTTTCTAGAAAATATTGATGAATTTGTAAAAATCAAAGAAGGAATGGATTCATCAGAAGATATGTCGCTATCGGATTTTATCCGGAGTGAAAGAGATCAAGCGGGAGCCTGACTGAGGATCGGCTTGAAAGGGCTGTAACAGAACCACCGGACCCTAAGGTAATGCCGGTCTGCGAATCGGAACCGCAACCCCGGCGCCCCGGGCAACAGGGACCGCGACTTTGGCTTTCACTTCCTGAGGAATCCTTAGATTTTGATTTTTTACTTTTTTACCTTTTGGAGGGGGTTTGGGGCGTAGGCCCAACGAATTTATTTTGATAAATTGCCATAAATTTGTCCTTTTTTGATAATATTTCTTTAATCCTGCCCCCATATATGCCCTGTATTGCCAGCATATATGCGATGCCCATCCGAATTTTCACCATACCATTTGATCCAGATAAAAATGTTGGGACGATCATTCAAGAATGCGCGACTTCTGCCTTCAAGCATTTGAACCATCTACAATAGGGTATTGATTTAGACTCTAAACCAACACCTTTAACAGCTTGTCATTGATATCAGTTAGTTGTGCTGCAATACATAACCCATACTATTTTTAATTCTATCCACAGTTTTTCTATCAACTTCAAACGGTGTTTTCGGGGAAACTGTCTCGGACAACTGGTTTCCGTAAAACGGCGTGTCCTTGATTTTCAAATTGTATGAAATTGCCATCAAATTCTACAAAGTTAGAACGTCCTAAATTATATGCCAAGTAAAATTTCGAGCTCCTTTTGATTTCCTTTGACAGCGCTGTTAAGGACATGTTTAGGTTCTTCTTGATCTTGTTAGATGCGTTTGAAAAAAAAGCCGCGAGAGATATAAGAAAATATCTTATCGACGGAACATTTCGGAACAATTATTGTCTAAATTAAATGAATGAAGAGATAAAAAATCGGGTCGGATCACCTGAAGGAGATGCAGCACTTGTCAGGGCCATTCAAGCTGGTGATATTACTGCATTTGACCAACTGGTGCTCAAACACAAGGACAAATTGTTTAACCTTGTCTACTGGTTCCTCGGGGATTACCAGGAAGCTAATGATTGCGCCCAGGAGACGTTCATAAAAGTGTTCAAATCTATAAAGAAGTTCAGGTTCGAATCGGCATTTTCAACATGGCTTTATCGAATTGCGATGAATACCTGCAAGAACAGGCTCAAGTCATCCGCGTACAGGTGGAAAAAAAAGACCGTTCCGCTTGAAAACCCGGAAGGTTCAAATGGTGGCAACTTTTCTTCTGCAATCCGGAATGACTCTACGTCCCCTGTGAATGAACTTGAAAAAAAAGAAAGGTTGATGCTGATTCAAAAATCCATAAATTCATTGCCCGAAGAGCAAAAGAGGGTGGTCGTTCTGCGTGACATCCAGGGGCTCTCATATGATGAGATTGCAGATATAAGCGGCTTGAACCTCGGCACAGTCAAGTCAAGAATTGCCAGGGGAAGGCTGGAGCTCAGGAACAAGCTAAAA
>JAZFVY010000058.1:0-5111 GCA_036447975.1 Desulfobacterales bacterium | reverse complement strand
CCGATCTGGAAAATGTCAGAGGAAGGAAAGAAACTTGACGGGAAAAAGGGCCAGAAGTTGGGCACCTTAAAAGAAGGCGCCACGCCAGTCCGTACGGGTAAATGGCAGATCATGATCAACGGTGAGTCCTACAAAAGGATCGTTGCAGAGGCTGCAAAACTGGCCCTTGGAGATGAAAATATCTTGGAGCGTGTCTTTATCGTTAAGCTTCTTCTTGATGCCAATGAGGAAAACCGGATCGCCGGTGCAGTCGGTTTTTCGGTCCGTGAGAACAAAATCTACATCATAAAATGCAATACTATGATGGTGGCCTGTGGCGGCGCGGTCAACATTTATCAACCCCGCAGTGTGGGTGAGGGTAAAGGCCGTGCATGGTATCCGGTTTGGAACGCAGGCTCCACCTACACCATGTGTATGGAAGTGGGCGCTGAGCTTTCCATGATGGAAAACCGTTTCACCCCGTCACGTTATAAAGACGGTTATGGCCCTGTTGGCGCCTGGTTCCTTCTGTTCAAGGCCAAAACACTCAACGGTCTGGGCGAAGGTTATGTGGCCAGTGATGTGGCCAAGGCGGAGCTCGAGAAGTACGCGCCTTATGGAACAGCCGCTATTACACCAACCTGTCTCCGCAACCACCTGATGCTCGTTGAGATGAAAGAAGGCCGCGGACCCATTATGATGGATACGATTACAGCCCTGAAAGAATTGGGTGCAGAGGTCAGCAAGAAAGAGTTCAAGGCCCTTGAGTCAGAAGCCTGGGAGAACTTCCTAGATATGACCTGCGGACAGGCCAACCTGTGGTGCGGAACCAATACCGAGCCGGACAAAAAAAATTCCGAGATTATGCCCACCGAGCCGTATCTGCTGGGATCCCATTCCGGCTGCTGCGGTCTGTGGTGCTCCGGGCCTGATTTTGACTGGGTGCCTGAATCTTACAAGATCCGATACAAAGACAAGGTTTACAACCGTATGACAACGGTTAACGGACTGTTTACCTCCGGCGACGGTGTGGGATGTTCAGGCCACAAGTTTTCGTCAGGATCACATGCCGAAGGACGGACTGTTGCCAAATCCATGGCCAGGTTAGTGCGTGACAATGCCGACTTTACACCGACCATTAGTGAGTCGAATGAAGAACTGGTCGATCTGCTCTACAAACCGGTAAGAACGTTCCTTGAGCATTGTGATTATACCACTGCCATCGATATCAACCCCAATTATCTCAAGCCCGATGGGATGACCTATCGTCTTATGAAGGCCACCCACGAGTATGGTGCGGGTACGGCAACCTTTTATACAACCAATAACACATCGCTTGAAATGGTAATGGAAAAGCTCCAGATGATGCGCGAAGACTGCGAGAAGCTGGCTGCCGGTGATCTTCACGAACTGATGCGCTGCTGGGAAATCTTCCACCGTATCTGGACGGTGGAATCTCACCTGCGTCACATCCAGTTCCGAAAAGAGACTCGCTATCCGGGATTCTATTACCAGACCGACTATCCGGGCCAGGATGATGAGAACTGGTTCTGTTTTGTCAACTCCAAGTATGATCCCAAGGCAGGAACATGGGATATATTCAAGAAAGATTATGTCCAGATCATCCCTGACTAATGATGGATATGCGGTAGCATAGCAGAACATACCTCCAGGTGTCTTCAAGAGCCTGGAGGTTTTTATTAATTTGATATCGTTTTTTAAAAACCCCTGAACTTCAGAACTCCTGGCACGCAGGAATTTGAGTGATGTCAAAGGATATTTCATATTATTAAACTTGGAGTAATTGAGAGCTGGAGTATTGGATGGAATTATAAAAAATTCCATTTCTTCCATGATACGCATTACTCCATCACTCCAATAGAAAATTATCACTCGATAATCCAAACAATATTCGGAACTCTATGAAGTCTCGATTGAGGTCAGGATCGCTGAATTTATATTGCACGGAGGGATAGCATGACAGAAAACAAAGCAGCCTCTGCTAACGGAAGCATTTTAGTGGTTGGAGGAGGGATAAGCGGGTTGACCACGGCCCTTGAAGCTGCCGAAGTGGGGTACGAGGTGTTTTTGGTCGAGAAAAATCCTTACCTGGGCGGAAGAGTGGCACAGCTAAATCAATATTTTCCCAAGCTATGCCCTCCAAGCTGCGGTTTGGAAATCAATTTTCGGAGGATAAAGGATAATCCGAAAATTAAAGTTTTTACACAGGCAGAGGTGGAAAAGGTCGACGGCACCCCGGGCAGCTATGATGTCTCGATAAAGCTCAGTCCCCGATATGTTAACGAAAATTGCACCTGCTGCGGCGATTGCACAGACGTTTGCGAAACAGAAATCTCCAGCGATTTCAATTTTGAAATGAATAATATCAAAGGTGCTTATCTGCCCTTTGAAATGGCCTTTCCGGCCCGCTATGTCATCTCTCCCCAAATTATTGGAACCGATGACGCCCAAAGGTGTAAGGAAGCCTGCAAATACGATGCAATCGATCTTGACATGGAAGCCAAGACCGAAAACTTTCAGGTTGGTGCCATTGTCTGGGCTACAGGCTGGGAACCTTATGATGCCACAAAAATTGACAACTTGGGTTTCGGCCAGTACCCCAACGTTATTACCAATATGATGATGGAAAGGCTTGCTTCTGCCAATGGACCGACCAAGGGTAAAATCGTACGTCCGTCTGATAACAAGGAACCCGAAAGCATTGGCTTTGTGCAGTGCGCCGGATCCAGGGACGAAAATTATCTTCCCTATTGTTCCTATATCTGCTGCATGGCGTCCCTGAAGCAGACCACCTATATCCGTGAACAGTACCCAGACGCCAAGGTTTACATCTTTTATATTGACGTCAGAGCTCCGGGCCAGCGATATGAAAAGTTTTATCAGAAAATCAAAGAAGATGAGAATGTCTTTTTGATCAAAGGCAAGGTGGCGGAAGTAAGTGAAGATCCAGAAACAGGCAATATCACTGTTGTTGCTGAAAACGCCGTAACCGGGGAAAAGGTCAAGGAAACCGTCGAAATGGCTGTCCTTGCCACCGGCATGCAGCCGACAACTGCAACAGCCAAGCTGCCTGCTGATTTGAAGCATAATGAAGACGGCTTTATTATCAATGACTTTGAAAAAGGTGGAATGTTTGCTGCAGGATGCGCCAATAAGCCGTCAGATGTGGTTTCGTCAAACCAGAACGCTACCGGCATGGCCCTTAAAGCGATTCAAACCCTGGTGAGTAAGTAGGAGGTTATCCATGGATAAAAAGTATTGCGTATATATATGCACAGGTTGTGGCATCGGTGATGCCCTTGAAATGGAAGAGCTGTGTGAAGTCCCTGAAGAAGCAGGTTACCCTGTTAAAACTCACCCGTTTCTCTGCGGAAAGGAAGGGATTGAACTTATCACGAAAGGTATTGCCGACGATGGGTACAACACCCTGGTAATTGCTGCCTGTTCCCGCCGGGTCAATTATGATGTTTTTGAGTTTGACGGCTGTATCGTTGATCGAATTAATTTGAGAGAGCAGGTGGTCTGGTCACATCCCAGATCAGAATTCCCGGCACTGACTGAAGAGCAAAAAGATGATGAAGAACACTTTGATCGCCTTCAGATGCTAGCCGAGGACTATTTAAAAATGGGAATGGCCAAGATAGAGAAAATCAACCCGCCGGAACCGTATAAGCTCGAAACCTTGAGCAGAAGGATCCTGGTCATCGGCGGCGGCATCACCGGTGTTTCGGCTGCACTTGATGCGGCTAAGGCAGGTTATGAAGTTACAGTCGTTGAAAAAGAATCATCGCTGGGCGGATATGCGACCAAAATTCGCAAACAGCTTCCCAATGAAGACCCCTATGAAAACCTTGTCCCACCGATCATCGAAGCCAAAATCAAAGAACTAGAGGCCCATGACAATATTACCGTTAAGACAGATACGATCGTTGCCCGTCTTGCAGGCGAGCCGGGGGATTTCACCGTAACAATTAAAAAGCCAGGTGAAAAGATCGAGTATGACGTTCCCTACCCGCTGCCCGAAGAGATGAAGTTCGACGAAAACGGTAAAGAGCTGGATGTAGAAGAGCAGCATAAGCGCTACCTCGAGTACAATGAGGGCAAACTCGACATCTTGCAATTCGACCCGGATGGTGAAAAGTTTGGCGCTGTAGTCCTGGCAGCCGGATGGCGGCCGTATGAGCCGGAAGGTGATGAATTTTCCCATCTAGGTTTTGGTGAACTGCCGGATGTTGTCACCAACCACCAGTTTGAGGAGATGGCTGCGAAAGGCAATATAACCAGACCATCCGATGGCAAGGAAGCCAAATCGGTTGTTTTTGTGCAAAGCCCTGGCAAAGGCGAAGATGATGCTGACTTTGACTACTGCGGTTCGGTTACAAGTCTTGTAGCCCTCAAGCAGGCCAAATATGTGCGCGAGGATTATGATGACGGCAAGGCCTATATCTTTTATCAGCACATGCGGACACCAGGTCTTCTAGAAAACTTTTACAAGAACCTCCAGCAGGATGAGGGTATCTTTATGAGCAAAGGGGAAGTTATCAGTGTCTCCAAAAACGGCGACGGCATGATTGTGGAAGCCGATAACACCCTGCTGGGTGAAAAGGTCAAGGTCCAGGCCGACATGGTGGTGCTTGCTACCGGTATGGTCCCGGTTACTGTGGATGACCCTGTAGTCAACTTGGCATACAGGCAGGGCCCGGCTTTCCGTGATATCGGTCTTTTTGAGGGATATTGCGACTCGAATTATATCTGCTTTCCTTATGAAACTCAGCGAACCGGTATTTACGCTGCCGGAGCCATCCGTCGCAGTATGACCATGGAAGAGTCCATTGAAGATGCTACAGGGGCTGCTCTTAAAGCGATTCAGTGTATCGAATCGGTCAACAGGGGCGTTGCCGTCCACCCCAGATCCGGCGACATGACCTTTCCTGATTTTTTCATGCAGAGATGCACCCAGTGCAAGCGGTGTACAGAGGAATGCCCGTTCGGCGCCCTGGATGATGATGAAAAGGGAACTCCCAAGCCGAATCAGGCGCGCTGCCGGCGCTGCGGAACCTGTATGGGTGCATGTCCCGAACGGATCATCGGTTTTGCAGATTTCAGTATCG
>JAZFVY010000057.1:0-5297 GCA_036447975.1 Desulfobacterales bacterium | reverse complement strand
GAGCTTTCCGGCCTCAACTCAGATATGCTCAAGATAGGATAATCGGTTGAGATATTCGTTTGATATCAAATAAATTTAGTAAGTTGTAATACATATCGAGACTGTCGAAAAAGTCCGATTCAGGCATTGTTACGAATTTCGCATTTAGTAAAATCAGATAGTTATAAGCCTTAAAATCATGCTTTTAGGGGTTTTCGACAGTCTCAGCACCCATATGAAAAAAATAGTCCTGATAACTCATGAAGAACATCAAACAGAAGGATAAAATAGAAGAATGCATGCGACACAATGGACACAATGTATGAGACACTTTGATTTGGTTAAAAAATAATTAAATAATGGCACTATACCACTATGTGGTATTTTTTACTTGACAATGCTATTCAGGGATACTATTTAATGAATTCAAAGCAATAATTGCTTTATTCTATCCTCCCTCTGGCCTAGGGCGGTTCTAATTGTAAGGAACCGCCTTTTTTATTGACTGAAACTAAAAAAACTTGACAATCATACCACAACGTAGTAATTTTTGTTTGTCAAAATGTGGTAATATGTTGATCATATTAATAAACGCATATGATGAAGTTGCTGGGGAATCTTCCGTGGACAAGAAAGAGTTCTCATATTTCCGTAAAAAGCTGAAAAAGACGCAAAAACAGATGGCTCAACTGCTTGGAGTATCACTTAAGGCCGTTCATAGTTACGAGCAGGGATGGCGATCGATACCGCCACATGTGGAACGACAGATGTTTTTCCTGCTTACCAGGATTAATAAGAACTTCAAAAACAGAAAGTCGTGCTGGGTTATGAAAAAATGTCCACCCGAGCGCAAGAAACAATGCCCGGCCTGGGAGTTTCAGGCAGGTAAGTTATGCTGGTTTATTACCGGAACAATTTGTGAAGGCGAGGTTCATCAAGACTGGAAAGAAAAGATGAAGATTTGCCGATCTTGTGAAGTTTTAAAATCCTTACTATGAAGGTTTCGTAAAAATCTATTTTAACTTATTAATACTCCTTTTTCCACCGGCATCGTCTGAGCGTGAGTGACCTGCCAGTTACGGCAAGGCCCGTTTTCCTGGCAAGCCTGCCCGTCATCGCTCTCGCTCAGGCGAAGCGGGCGGAAAGAAGCGTATAGGTCAAGAGTCGTCAGGTGGTTGACATCTCTTGACCTTTTTACATTCTACTTATATAAAGGATTTCTGAACCGGAGTGAATGGAAAGTGATAGAGGATGGAAAAGGAGTAAGAACGGACACAATTTTAAATGGAGATACGGCATGAATCATGAGAGGAATTACCGTTTCCACACCCTGGTTATCCACGCTGCGCAGTCATCCGAAGACTGGCAAGGTGCAACGCTGCCGCCAATATTTCAAACAGCTTCTCATCTGCACCCTACGGCCGAGAATCTAAGCCAGACCTTTGCCGGAAAGAAGACGGACCATATTTACATGCGGCTGTCGAATCCCACAAATCGTATCCTGGAGGAAAAGTTGACCGCCCTAGAGGGCGGCCGTGGGGCAGTGGTTATGTCTTCGGGTATGGCGGCAATAACTAACTCCTGCATGGCATTACTTCGCGCCGGGGATGAGTTTGTGACCGGGAATTCTCTTTTTATGTCCACCTATCTTCTTTTTACTAACGTCTTTAAAAAGTATGGCATTACTGCTCGACTGGTTGAATCGATTGATATTGAGGCGATAGAAAAGGCCATCAACTCCAGGACACGGTTTGTATTTCTGGAAACCATCGGCAACCCCAAGATGGATATTCCGGATCTGGCCCGCGTTGCGAAGATAGCCCATCGGCACGGAATCCCATTACTTGTGGATCACACACTGGCCACACCGTACCTTTGCCGGCCAATAGAACTGGGCGCCGATGTGGTGATTCATTCAACTACAAAGTATCTGAGCGGGCATGGCGACGCCGTGGGTGGCGTTGTCATAGACGGAGGAAATTTTAACTGGCCTGAGGAGCGGTTTCCGGATTTCGAACCTTTTATCGAGAGAAAGGGGCCCCTGGCTTTTTTAGATAAGGTTTGGCGTGAACATCACATTAATTTCGGGACTACACAGGCTCCTATGCATTCTTATCTTACAGCACTTGGCCTCGATACCCTGGCCTTACGTATGGAACGGCACATGGACAATACTCTATCAGTGGCGCACTACCTCAAAGAGAGACCTGAAGTATTGTGGGTTAACTATCCTGGCCTTGAAGATCATCCCTCGCATGGCATTGCCCGAAAGTTGTTCGAGGATAAAGGATTTGGGGGAATGCTGACCTTTGGCCTTAAGGATCAAGAGGCATGTTTTCGATTCATCGACAGCCTGCGATTGATCTATCATCTGGCCAACCTGGGTGACTGTAAAACACTGGCAATTCATCCTTACTCGTCCCAGTATATTGCTTTTGACGATCCCACAAGGGAAAGTCTGTCCATCACACCTGATATGATCAGGCTTTCGGTGGGGATCGAGGCGGTTGAAGACATTTGTGATGATCTTGGGCAGGCCCTGTCAAGTTTAGCTTCATAAAATCTAGGGTTAAATAAAATCATTAAAAAAATAGCTGTAGCTGTGAAGAGCTAATATCCGAAATTCGAAGCCCGAAACTCGAAACAGATACGAATGCGCATTATTTTGTTTTGGTCGTTTACATTTTTAACAATTATATAATTGTTTTAGGCTTCGATATTCGATATAAGAGATTAGTAATATGAGTGAATACATAGAACATGACAAAAATAACATTACGGTCGGGCTTGTGGAGAAGAAGTTTTTCACCTTTGCCGAACAACCCAATGAAATGATTCTGGAGAGTGGAGAAAGGCTCGGTCCGGTGACCATTGCTTACGAAACCTGCGGTGAATTAAATCAAAACAAAAACAATGCTATTCTTATTTGCCATGCCCTTTCCGGAGATTCCCACGTGGCCGGGTATTACGAGGAGGATGACCAACAACCCGGATGGTGGGATATCATGGTGGGCCCTGGAAAAGGGATCGATACCGACAAATATTTCGTTATATGTTCTAACATCCTGGGAAGCTGTAAGGGATCCACCGGACCATGTACTTACAATCCCAAGACTGTCGAACCCTTTGGGCTAGATTTCCCTGTGGTCACCATCGGGGATATGGTCAAGGCCCAGAAGGCGTTGCTGGATCATTTGGGGATACAAAAGATACTTTCAATCATCGGCGGTTCCATTGGAGGGATGCAGGTTCTGGAATGGAGCGTCAAATACCCTGAGATGGTTGTTTCAGCCATCCCGCTGGCAACCACCACCAGACACTCTGCTCTGGCAATAGCTTTTAACGAGGTGGCCAGGCAGGCGATTATGGCCGATCCTAACTGGAACAATGGCAACTATTATTCTGGACCGGAGCCGGATCAAGGGCTGGCTGTCGCCCGCATGATCGGACATATCACCTATCTTTCAGATGAGTCCATGCGTTTAAAGTTCGGAAGACAACTGCAGGATAAAAGCGATATTTCTTACAATTTCGATGCTGATTTCCAGGTGGAAAGCTATCTTCGCTATCAGGGCGCAAAGTTTGTTCGACGTTTTGACGCCAATTCTTTTCTTTATATTACTAAGGCTTCCGATTACTATGACCTGGAGAAGCTGCATGGTAATGGATCTGCAGTCAATGCTTTTTCAAAGGCCAGGGCAAAGTTTCTGGTCGTTTCTTTTACTTCCGACTGGCTGTACCCGACTTACCAATCCAGGGCCATGGTCCAGGCCATGAAGAAGAACGGTCTTGACGTGAGCTTTTGTGAAATTGAAGCCGAGTGGGGCCACGATGCTTTTCTTTTGCCCAGTGATCGCTTGACCGCCTTGATGAAAGGTTTTTTAGAACGGGTTTACCGAGAAGCCTAACCTGAATTTCTCATGAAGAATATCAAACAGAATGGAAAAATAATACGAGATTAATAAATTATACATTAATTTATTTCAAGTCGGAATTGCAGACTGTAATAGTGCAAAATAATAAAATGGCATTTGATATTCTTCAAGAGAAATGCGGGCTAATACAGGAAAATAGCAAAATGCGTTTTGACCTTCAGATAATAGCCTCATGGATTGAACCTGGATCCCGTGTGCTTGATCTCGGCTGTGGTAAAGGGGATCTACTTGACTTTCTTAAAAAGAACAAGTCGGTGGACGGTACGGGGATCGAGCACAATGAAACCAAAGTCGTCCAGTGTATTGAAAAAGGCGTGCCGGTACTTCAAGGCGACATCAATGAAGAAGTTATGGATTATCCGGATGGCACCTTTGATTATGTCATATTGAGTCAAACTTTGCAGCAGGTCTATGAGCCGTTGGATTTGATCAGATCCTTGTTGAGGATCGGGAAAAAAGGAATCGTCAGCTTTCCCAATTTCAGTTATTGGAGCATACGGCTTCAACTTCTGGTAACCGGCTATGCCCCTGTTACAAAGCAGCTCCCTTATGAATGGTACGATACTCCCAATATCCGGGTAATTACTATCAAGGATTTCAGAAAATTCTCCAACGAGGTCGGTTTCAAAATAATAAAAGAAGTGGCTATTAACACACAAAACCAAGACAAAAGTGGAAAGATCATTAAATTCATGCCCACCATGTTCGCTACTTACGGTATTTTTTTGATTGGAAAGGAAACAAAGAATGGATAACGAAACCTCCGAATCCGAGCAGTGCAAGGATGATGCTGAAACTTTAACCAATTTGTATGAAGCTATTCCGTCAGTAGTGCAGAGGCTGGCATCCTTATGGAACTCGGACGATTTTTTTGGCCATGTGGGTCCGGCTCCCATACCTTCCCAGGAATCGGTTATTCAGGTCATCCACCAGGCCAGACGCATTCTCTTTCCGGGCTATTTTACACAAACCCGGCTTGATGCAATCACTTTAGAGTACTGCCTGGGGCAAGAAACGACCTGAGCTGGTGTATATTGGGAATAATGCCGGCTTACGTGCTGATCGCATTCCTCTTGCAGGCAAAAAAAGATCCAGGGAAAATGAAATGAAGAGACCTTTGAATAATGCTCAATTTTGTTCAAGTTCAAGGAAGGAGAAAATTTTACCACCCCGTACGATCTTCTGGACCTACGGGGCAGGCACGAATACATTGAGTATTTTGAGGATAAAGCTAAAGCTTCACTGCGTGCAAAATGTTGAGCCTGACACAGAAATTGGGCAAAAGGGGACGTTTTACAAAGGTCTCAGAATTTAGGTTGTAAAGGAGACAGAAATGGCATTACTTCGCAGCAGAAAAACAAACGGTGAAGGAATGGGATTGAA